>CAZQLJ010000024.1:0-13965 GCA_964594085.1 uncultured Clostridium sp. | reverse complement strand
TATTATACACCATAAATTTGTTTTCGTATACAAAAATATGGAATGGAATTAAAATTAATAACTTCTTCGCAAAAATGTCATCTAAGGAATAATCTCCCAGCTTGAGCACCGCAACTTCATGGACTAAACCTTATTGTAAACTGAATTTTCCAAATTTGCTCACCCTTTCTTGGTATAATGAGAACTCCTTACTTTTTGAGCTGTTGTGTCGCATTTTGTAAAAATCCCTCTATTACATCTATGCATTCAGGCGACATTTTGTCACAATTTTTTCTATAAAATTTTTATAAACTAAAAGAAAGTGACAAGTTTCCACTCACCACTTTCCCAAAAACTACTTTCTATAACTCATTAAAACTCTTGATCCATTCTCTCTTAATAATCTCATGCCCTGCTGTTGTGGGATGCACTCCATCCGCCAGCCAATAATGATTGGGTGCAAGTTTTGCAGCCTCATCAAATTTGTCCTGCAACGCAATGAATGGCAAATCATATTTCTCAGCTAATTCTTTTGCTTTTGCAGCTCTCTTCTTTACCTCTGTGTTAAACAAATGCCACTTATCCGGACATTCCTCTGTATCTTCTGTTGCTGATGCTTTTAAAACGAATGGTTCCATAATCATAATTTTCACATCCGGCAAGGCTTCTTTGATTTCTTCAATCAACATGGAATATACTTTAAAATATTTATCCGCATCTACTCCATTTTGACTGCTAAGCTCATGCCATACATCATTTACACCAATAAGGATACTCATGATATCCGGCTTCAGATTTATGATATCCTTTTTAATTCTTGCATACACATCGACAACGCGGTTACCGCTGATTCCTCTGTTATATATATTATATCGATTAGGAAATGAAAGTCCTAATTCTCCACTTACAAGTGTTGGATAGCCGATTCCAGTATTAGCATCATTTTCTCTGGAACGCCCTGCATCTGTTATAGAATCTCCCTGAAATAAAATTGTTTGCATCTCTTTGTCTCCTTGTTCAACTACATTGTCTTTTCCTTTACTTCCACGTTCTGTAATGTTATGTTTTTACAATACTGTATAGAAATATTTTGAGGCCCCATATGCACCTTTCTTTGCAACAATATATCCTTAAAAGTTATGTTCTTGATTTCATATCCTGACTCATCAAAGCCAATCAGCTCAAGTGCATCACACATAATCTTATTGTCATCATATTCTGTGTACTCTCCAAGAATATGTAAATTTTCAAAGGTACAATCTTCAAATAATGGCGGATGCTTTGCACCGATACCGTCATCATTGTAGCCTACTGCATGAAACAACACTCGAGATACTGTACAATCTCTAACATGTATATCCCGTACAAAACTTCCGCGCTTTTTTGTTCCTTTGATTTCCACACCGTATCTGGTGCTTGCTAAATCGCAGTCCCAAATTTTTACGTCTCGTACTCCACCGGACATTTCACTGCCTATAGCAATTCCATGTCCAAATACGCTGACGCAGTCGAAAATTCTGATATGTTCACATGGTCTGTTTATTATATTTCCTTCAGGGTTCTTACCGGATTTAATTGCAATGGAATCATCCTGAGTGTAAAATGTTGTACCAAAAATAGTACAGTTTGTGGAAGAGTCCGGGTCCCAACCATCTCCATTCCAAACCCCCTTGGACTTCACGATGCAGTCATGTGTAATGATATTATCAGAATAAATCATGTGAATATTCCAGCATGCACCATCTGCAAAAGTCAGACCACTCAAAATAATATTCTGGCAATTACTCATATTTACCAGCTTTGGACGCACCCTGCCCGGAAGAGTATCAGCTGTTTCATACTCTGCGATTTCCTCCTCACTAAGACTATCCAAAACCCTTTTTATACGAATTTTTTCTGAATTAACAACATTTGTAGCAAGTGCAAGTCCCCCGCTGGCAATCGTTCCTTTACCATGAATCAGGACATTCCTGCAATTATAGTCGCCATCGTGATCCATTTCCCCCAAATTCAAAAGGCTGCTATAGCATTCCATTTCATATCCTTCAAAGCGGCTATGGATACGCGGCAGGTAATCCTCTGGATTTGCAGTTCCTTGAAGCACCGCGCCCTCTTCAAGATACAATTCCATATCACTATGTAATCTTAAAGCACCTGTCATAAAGGTACCTGCAGGAATATAAACAACAGAATCCCTGTCACAGTCATCTATTGCCTGCTGCAGTGCCACAGTATTCATGGTTTTACCATCACCAACTGCAAAATAAGGCGCTGCTGTAACCACAAGCTTCTTCTTATCTTTACCGGTTACAATTATCAATTCATCGGATACAAAATACTCCTCTACACCTTTACCAAACAACGAAATTTGTACGTTATATGAGGTTATTGCCTGAAGCCCTTTGACTGTATAATGAGTCTTAGTACTCTCTCCCATTCGTAAGCCATCCACGTATACTCCAAAACAATAACCTTCCGGTAATTCGCAAGGTTTGTCCCAATATAATGTGATGGAATTGTTTGTAACAAAATAATTTACATTTAACATCTCTTACTCCTATCGAATGACACTCTTACTACGTGTACCCTTCTTTACCTCATTTCCCACTACTGTAAAAACTGGTTGGTACTCATTGCTCCATGCTAATAGATGTGCTCTTTTT
Source organism: uncultured Clostridium sp. (assembly GCA_964594085.1). Classification (GTDB taxonomy): domain Bacteria; phylum Bacillota; class Clostridia; order Oscillospirales; family CAG-272; genus SVTX01. The sequence goes on along the minus strand of CAZQLJ010000024.1, from coordinate 11,323 downwards.
CCCAATTCGATTTTTCCCAACTCACAAAACCCCATTTGTTTGGATGGCGTTTTGGTAGCCATAGTGACAGCTGCTTCAAATGGTATGCCGATAGAAACCAGATTGCAAACTGATTTACTTAAATAGGCACCTCCACCATTCAATACACCATCTTTTGTTCGACTAACTCCATCCTTTACTATAATGTCAAAACCGTCCACACGATATTCTCCGTCCGGCAACCCATTAGTGGCTGTAGCATCTGATATCAAAATCATCTTATCAACTGTCTTCATATGATAAATTAGTTTCACAATAGCAGGATGAAGATGCAACAAATCACATATGACTTCCATATAGACATTTTTCTTTTCCATAGCCGCAACTATAATACCAGGTTCTCTATGATGAATTCCCCGACATGCATTAAAGCTATGTGCAAGTGAATCAATCCCCTTAGAAAAACCTTGCATAGCCTGATCGTACGTAGCATTTGTATGTCCGGCTTGCACGCATACTTTCTTTTGTTTCAGATAAGAAATAAGCTTATCTGCACCACTCTCTTCCGGTGCAAGTGTAACTTTCTTTATGATGTCCTCATAATCCCCAAAATACTCTTTATAGGTTTGAATATCTGGATTTAATATTGCACTTTTCTGCATGGCTCCTAGACAATCTCTGCTTAAAAATGGACCTTCCAAATGTACACCACAAATACATGCCCCACCTAGTTTTCCTTCCCTTTGCAATTGCATAGCTTGGCGAGTAACCTCAAGCCCATGACGCATTACAGTCTTCTCATCGCTGGAAATGGTCATCAAAAAATCAGTTACACCATTTGCACACATACTTTCCAAAAAATCTGCCATTTCTGATAAACCATGCTGCAAAGGATCAAAACCTGCACTACCATGGCAGTGCAGGTCGATAAGCCCAGGTGTAAGATATTCTGCGACATATTCACCTACCTGCCCTGATTGGATTGATGTAATCATTCCATCCTTTATGGTAACTGTTTTATCAGATTCAAAACCATTCTCTGTCAGAAGATGACGCGCATAAATCTGCATTCCTATTCCTCCATATACTCTTTCTGTATAATTTCTATTGCCTTCTTCACATTTCTATCTGCTCTCTCATCAGCTTCCATTGCCTGCTCATATGTCACACCAAATTTTTCCATAAAAAAGGCAGCGCGCATATTGCTATGTGCTTTTTCCAACTGCTCCTTTGCGTGTTCCACATCTGGGTTGCCAGTAACTTCTATAAACTCTCTGACAATTCGATTCACTTCTTTGGTATTCTTCGGTGTGTAATCCAGCAAAAGATTATCGTAAGTACGCCCCAGTTTAATCATAACTGCTGTAGACATCATATTCAGGACAAACTTCTGCGCAGCACCAGCCTTCATTCTGGTTGATCCCATTATAACCTCTGCTCCAGTATCTACCTCAATACCTACTTCAGCATATTTTGTCAATTCAGCCTGAGGATTACATGAAACAGAAATACGACCTGCGCCAATCTTTTCAGCATACTTCAAAGCACCGATACAATAAGGCGTTCTACCTGATGCTGCCACTGCAACAACAGTATCTACGGAACTAAGATTAGCCTCTATCAAATCCCTTTCGGCATCACATGCGTTATCCTCCCTGTTCTCTGATGCTCTGAACATACACTCCCTACCGCCTGCCATAAGGCAGATGACCTTTTCATGAGACACAAAATATGTAGGAGGACACTCTGCAGCATCCAAGAATCCAAAACGTGCACTAGTACCTGCACCCACATATACGATGCGACCTCCTTCCTTCATACGCTCATACAACAAATCTACGGCTTTTGTAATTTGCGGAATAGCATCTTCTACACAATAAGCAACTTTCTTATCCTCTCGGTTGATCCAGCGCAGCATAACCTCTGTGGACTGCTGATCGATTCCGATAGAATCCATATTTCTTTGCTCTGTGTGTAACCTTGCTATACTTTCATGAAATGCCTCATTATTTTTATAATTTTCGTACATTTTCCTTTCTCCTTTCAATTGCATGTTTCTTTTATGTACTTTTAAAACACTTATTATTTCTATTCTTTAAATCTTGATATTCTGTCATGTAACGCTTACTAAATCCCTCTGGAATATATCCTACTGCCTCTAATACTGCTCCATATACAGGAGGCTTACTGAGCCGGACTAACTTGACATTATTCATCCCCTGCTGAAGCCTGTCCCATAAAAATTCACTATTTTGGGCAATGCCTCCTGCCAGTACAATGGGCATTGTTTCACAATTCATCTCTCTATAAGCCGTACGAATCATAAGCTGCAATTCTTCAATACAAATATGAAACTGTTCCAAAGCAACCGAATCACCTAATTCAGCGCCTTTAATCAATGTCCTCGCGTAAGCAGCCACAGCAGTTCTCCCACCTTTGTCAATTTCTTCTGCAATCTGACGAATAGATGCACCCCCTTGTTTTTCAATTATTTCAGTAAGCAATGTTTTCGGGCTCCTTCCATCTTCATAGCGAAATGCAGCATTAAGTGCCCGGCGTCCCATATCATAACCGCTTCCCTCATCACCAACCAGATATCCCCAGCCACCAATTCTGGAGCATTTGCCATCAACACGCGAAAATACAACACTTCCCGTACCAATAATCATCACTGCCCCCTCAATTGCAGGACCAATCTCTGCATTCAGCGCACATATAATATCACTGCCAACCTGCATATGTATATTAGTCATGGATATGGCACTCAGGCATTCTATAAATTTTTCACGTTCCCAGGAACTTGCACAACCACTGATTCCTGCGTACCCCAAAATCATTTGATCTCCTCTATCACTAAGACGAAGATCATTAAATAAACTTTTTAATGTTTCACGCAATTTCTCAGGTGAATTACTTGAAGGTGCAGTAGACCCTTCCATAGCCCATGCTAATATGTGTCCTGTTTCATCACATAATGTAGCTTCCGTTTTTGTGCCACCACCATCAATACCAAGATATAACATCTAAATTCCTCTCCTCTAAAATGCTTATCATCTATTCACAATATTTACTTCTGCAATATCCACATAATCTTCCAATCCAGCTCTTGGAATATAGTTACATGAAACAACCTTGCCTTTTGTAGGAAATACTGTCCTGTACCATATGCCATCTTCCTTCTTTTCAAAATCACATACCGATGCAACAGTGGTGAGGTGCTTATCTACTACATATTCCCAAGTACGCACGGCAGCCCAACGCTCTAAAATAGCAGATTGAGTACCAATATTCAGACTATACAAAACCGGAAAGCTTTCACTGGTTCCATCTTCATACTGAACCACATACTTGCCCATTGTTATGTCCTCTTCGTCCGCATAAGGCAGATCATCATAATATTTCTCACCATTTTCCCATACTTTTACAGCTGTATGTAATACCTCTATATAAGAATACTGCATGGTCTCCCTATTTCTGACACGGTATAGTCCCGCAAATGCATCTTCCAAATTTCTCATATGGTCACTTTCTTTTCGATCATGGTTCCAACAAATGACCGCACCATAGCCAATATCAAACAGTGTATTCCAGCGCTGCATTCCAGCCTCTGAAGAATCAAGCCAGTTAGATATACTAATTCCTTGTACTCCGGCCGTAAAACGCTCTTTCCAGTTTGTCATACCTGCCATATAACAATTTCCATAAATCATGTTTCTACCATTCAGCAAATAATCATCCAGGATTCGTGGTTCTGTTGCCCAATACCAGTTTACACAAATAATATCCTTCGGTAGCATATTCATACAGTCAGCTGTATCATGAATCACCTGATGAACCCCTTTATCGATTGCTTCCTGTGTGGCCATAAACCAATGCCTTTCAAATAAAGGATACTTCTCGCCCATCACATCAATGGTATTTTCTGTTTTAAGGTGATAAACATGCTTTTCTCCACCTGCTTGAACCTCACCAGTTTTTTCTTTCAAACGTACCAATTTGTCAGCCCACATCATAGTCTTTATTCCACGATCTTTCAGATAATGATACGATTTCAATACATTCTCTGTAAAAAGTTCTGCAGCATCCCTATTTTTACACTTATCACATACACACATCACCCACCATTCATCATGGCCAATATGAAGTGTTTTGGGCTGAAATACTTCTATCACTTCATCATACATATCAAATACCAACTGATACAGATTTTCATTAGAAGGACAGGCAGTACTTGCGTATGGTTCATCCTCACACTCTCTAAGTTCCGGATGACTTATTAAGAAATATTCGCTGTGTGTCAGAGACGGTACCTCTGGAATAATTTCGATATACCTCTCTGCACAATAAGAAACCAGCTCCTTCATCTCTTCCTGGGTATAGATATCCCCAACTCCGTTAAAGGTATGAACTGAATTCTTCGTGTGGCAAGAGACTTTTGCAGCCCTGTATGGTTTCTCATTATATTCCCCCATAGACTTACAGTAAGCAGCCCAGGTTTCATTAATCTCCGGGTGTCTTTTATACTGCATTGCTCCACCAATTTCAAGTAAAATGGCATTATATCCCAAAGAAACCAACAAATCGATAAACTTTTTAAAATATGGAAGTTCCTTCTTAGCAGGCAAAAAGACCCGTACTGAGCGATGGGCAACAGCTGGATAATGATAAGTCAGGGCTTTCTTCAGACCATCTTCCCATGCATCTCGAAGTGCCATAACTGCATACAACTTTGCTCGCTCTGTATCTGCATATATATTAATAGTATTATCAATATCAATCAGAAAGCCCTCTTCATTCTCCACATATTCCCTTGATAATACTTTGCACACAAGTTCTTTAGCACCGGCAGCTATAGGTCTAAAAACAACATCTGCTGCATTCAGCTGCTCGGACTGCTCTCCTGCTTCTGCAAACATTTCATCTAAAAGACTTTTACCTAACCCTTCTATTCCTTCCCATCTTCCCGACAAAGTGACATATCTACTTTTCTCCATACGCCAGCTCTCTGTCAATGATTTTTTGAACCTCACCATATATGACAAATCCTCTCAAATTAATTCTCTGCAAATCATCTTACCCGAATCAGCTCCAGACGACTGACACTCAGTCCAACCACATCCTCAGGATTAATAGCATCTGCAATCAGTTTCAGACAATGGCAGCCTTTCTCCAAGGATACTGTTCCCACGTAGCTACCGGTCTCACCAAAGTACTTCTGATTAGCTCCCCTAGCTTCCCTGTCAGCAGTAAGAACCTTGCTCTCGCATTCCTCACCACAGACAATATGTACCCGATGCCCACCTGTCCATTTCTTGTATTTCTGAGTAAGGGTATAAAGATAAACCTCATATTCCCCTTCTTCTACATTTTCAAATTCCCATTCTAGATAGTTCTGCTCAGAAAGCCAATTCTGTACGATTCCTGCCGGACTTATCGCAATATCCAGATTGTTTGATAGATTTATGTTTTCTGCTTCCAATGCCGCATCACCCTCAAGTTGTCGGGCTGCTCCATTATCCACCTTTTTAATGATTCTGCATGCTCCTGCTGAAAGAATAATAATATCCTTCTCCAGCTGGCAGTTTCCCTTTTTTACTACAGGCTTACCATCCAATGTAAGCTTCACTACAGTTACATATTTTCCATAAGTAACCTCACTCATATCAATATACAAAGAATCCTCCTGTGTATAAGCAAGGTCACCTCCGCCCAAGACAGTAACATCCATAACCTTATTTTCTATTCCATAAATAGCAATACTATCTACTTTATCATACACATACAGATAAACAACATTATCACGATGGCTTGCTCCACCGAAAGAAAAGTCACAGTCAAAAGGGGAACTTTCTGTCCCATTCACCGCCTCTCCATTTACCTGATACCAATCTGCAAGCTCCTCCAGCACCAAAATACTTTCTTCTGGTATCTCTCCATTGGGCTTAGGTCCTATATTCAATAGAAGATTTGTGCCTTTTGCCAACAATCCACACAGTAATTCAATAACTTCCTTGGGCGATTTAAAATTATGATCATCTCTTTTATATCCCCATGTATTATTCATAGTGGAAGCGGTCTCCCAGCAACCTTCCAACTTTGCTGCCGGAATCTGGTTATCACCAAGACATCCATAATCTCCAATTTTATTATCATAAGTAATGCGTCCACTTATAAGGCAGTCCGGCTGATACTCTCTGATAAGGCTTTTAATTTCCAAGGCCATTTCATCAGTAAGCCCCTTAGGCACATCCATCCAAATCAATCCTAGATTACCATAACCGGTAAGAAGCTCCTTCAGCTGATATTTACATTTGCCATTAATATATGACCAGAAATCTCGCTCTTTTTCCGGAACTAAATAATCCCACGTATTGCCCATGGCATTATCCTCATGAAAATCCAGTGCTTGAGAATAATACAGACACGGAACAATTCCCTCTGCACGAAATGCTTCTATGACCTGTGCCGTTACATCTTCACCATACGGACTTCTCTTTACGATGCTGTAATCATCATAGGAAGTATCATACATAGCAAAACCCTCATGGTGCTTTGCCGTAAATACACAATAACGCATTCCTGCTTTCTTTGCTAATCCAGCCCAATCAGCAGGATTGAATTTATCACAGGTCATCTTCTCCGCAAACTTCTCGTATTCTATATTGGGTATTCTTTCTCTGGAAGCAATCCACTCCCCAATACCTTCTGTTTCTTTTCCATTCCAGTATCCTTCTGTTGCCGAATACAACCCCCAGTGAATAAAGAGGCCAAATCTGGCTTCTCTAAACCATTTGATTTTTGGATCTTCTCTGTCTAACATAACTCTTAACCTCCTTAATTACCAGTATATCTCCCAATCCTTATGCAATCTGGTTAATGCCTCCATAAAGAAGTAATCTCCAAAGGAACAGCACTCATCTTTTCCACGATCCACCTTTTGCCTGTTATATGGTGTAACGCAGCAATATGTACCATGTAATAAAAGGCCATTAGATTGCTCCGGAGATTTTACCATGCAATAATCATATAGTGCCTTTACCAACTGTTTTGCATATCCCACATATTTCTGTGCTTCTTCTTCCTCTAAATATTTCGCCATTTCCAACATGCCACAGGCTGCGGCTGCTGACGCAGAAGAATCTCGGGGCCATTCATCCCCCTCGTTAAAGCAAAGATCAAAATAAGGTATTAAATCTTCAGGCAGATGTTCCATAAAATAGGACGCTGCTTTTCTGAACAAATCCAGATATTCCTGTTTTCCTGTGTATTTATAAGCAAGTGCCGGCCCATAAATTGCCCATGCCTGTCCTCTTGCCCATGCACTTTCATCGCTATATCCCTGATTTGTACGGGCAAGCAAAAGTTCCCCTGTCTGAATATCAAAACACATAACCTGATATGTAGAACCATCTTCCCGCATAACATGTCTTGCCGTGGTCATAAAATGCTTATCAGCCACCTCTCTATAGCAATTATCCCCGGTAATCTCAGAGGCCCAGTACAAAAGGGGCAAATTCATTAAACAATCTACAATCATCCTATAGTATTCCGGCTCATTCGGCTTTCCACAAGATTGAATAAACTCACCGACAGGGCGGAACATAGACATAAGATTATCTGCCGCCATTAAGGCTGCCTCTTTTGCCTTTTCATCACCGGTCAACTTATATGCTGCCACACAAGAGGGACTGTACAAAAATCCCATATCATGCATATCAACGGCAACACGATTTCTAATTCTTTGGCCAAAATTATCGCATTGCTTAAGAGCGATTTCTTTTAATATAGGGTTCTTACTATATTCATAAGCCAGCCAGATTTCTCCGGTCCAAAATCCATTTGTCCAGCCTATATTGTCCATTGTAGTATAAAAAAGGTTTTCACTGCTTGGAGATAAAAAATCTTCTCCAAACTGATTAATATTATGTGAAATCTGTGCGGTGCAAATTTCCAATCCTTCTTCTACTTCTTTCTTGGTAATACATGCAAAATCTTCTATTTTCCTCATACGATACCTCGATTTATATAACAGCTAATACACTTATTCCTTTACGCCACCAATCATAACACCCTTCGTGAAATATTTCTGCATAAATGGATAAATGAATAATACCGGTATAATTGATATTATAATCGTCGCATACTTCACAGTTACCAGGGTCAATATCTCAGCTTCTCCGCCGGAATTATCCTCAATGATCATGTTTCGCAGAACTGATTGTAGCGGCAGCTGGCGCTCCTCACGTAGTATGGTAGATGGCCAGAACCAACTATTCCAGATACTCATTCCATAATACATTGCGATAACAGAAATTGTTGCTTTTGACAAAGGCAACACAACCTTAAACAACGTGGTCAAATGCCCGGCCCCGTCAATTTTAGCTGCATCTGTCAAACTATCCGGAATTCCCTCAAATGCAGTACGCACAATAATCATATTATACGTGCTAAGCATAAAAGGAATGATAACTCCCCATATAGTTCCTGTCAGATGAAGATCCCTAAGTGTAAGATAAAAAGGAATGGTACCTCCATGGACATACATCGTGAACATGCAAAATAGCATCAATGGTTTCTTAAAATAGACATTTTTCCTCGAAAAAAAGTATGCACCTAAACATGTAATAATGGTATTTAATGGTATACCTATCATTAAGAGAATTAGAGTATTGCCAAATCCAGTATATAGACTTTTATCTGCTAATACAATTTTATACGCTTCCACAGAAAAACCTACCGGTTTCAACAACAATCCAACATTCTTCATTAGCAAAAGGCCATCGCTAAATGAAGACATCAATACATGCCAGAAAGGATATAGACATATCAATGCCAAAAATGATACAAATATATAATTAAATACCTTAAATATTTTTACAGAAAAAGATTCTTTTACTTTCATTTGCACTCCTCTACCACAAACTGGTCTCCGTAACCTTCTTACTTATTTTATTTGCCACAGTAACCAATGTTATATTAATTATAGAATTAAATATATCCACTGCTGTAGCATAGCTAAATTCCTTATTCAGGAGTCCTTGACGATATACATAACTACTAATGATATCTGCCGTCTCATATGTTACTTCATTATATAAAAGAAGAGTTTTTTCATAGCCCAAACTCATCAGATTACCAATTCTCAAAATAAACATTATAACAATAGTAGGAGCTATACCGGGCAATGTCACATGTAACATCTGTTTCCATCTTCCGGCGCCATCTACTCTGGCCGCATCATACAACTGTGTATCCACACCGGCAAGTGCTGCCACAAAGATAATAGAATCCCATCCAAAATTCTTCCATATATCAGATGCAACATATATTGTTCGATATAACTCAGGTCTCTGCAAGAGAGGCGTCCGTTCACCCCCCAGTAAAGCAATTACACCATTAAATAAACCATCTGTCAGACTAAATTGCTTAAGCATACCGCATACTACTACCATGGAAACGAAATGGGGTAGATACAAAAATGATTGTGCTACATTCTTGAATTTCTTACTTTTCATCTCATTAAGCAACAAAGCAAGCATGATTGGTATCGGAAAGCCAAAAACAAGATTATATAAGCTTATCAATACAGTATTTTTCAATAATCTCCCAAAATAGGGATTATCAAAGAAACGTATGAAATGCTTTAAACCTACCCAATTCACACCAAATCCCTGAGCAGGTCTATAATCCTGAAACGCAATCAATGCACCATACATAGGTTTATACATGAAAAGAAAATAATATATAATTACAGGCAAAACCAATAAATATAAAATCCAATTTCTTTTCAAATCTTTTTTAATAATAGTTCCTCTTTTTTCCTTCATTTAACCATTCCTCACTAAAAAACCGGTCCTCGCAAATGCGAGGACCAGTTTATAATTTTACATCCTCGACAAACTCTTATTTAGTCAAGCGATCATATGCTGACTGCTGAACTGCAACAGCTTTATCCATGCCATACTTCTTACAGGTTTCTACATATTTATCCCATCCAGTCTCAATATCTTCTGTACCAATAACAAATTTAATAATGGTTTCATCTGCATAGGTATTCAATTCAGAAGCCACGGCAGTAAACGTCTCATTTTCCTCTGCTGTCAAACTCAAGCTAGGAAGTGTATAACTTGTACCGTACTGTGACCATGTGCCGATTGCGCTACCAGCCTGAGGAACTTTAGAATAATAAGCTGGCAGATAATCTACATGACCAAGACCAGGATAACCACCGGAATTATTGGTATACTGAGCCAATGCCTCTGTAACAGTAAGGCCAGCCGGGTTGTTTACGATTAAATCTGTAAACTTAGGTGCACCATTTTCCATAGTATAAGTAACACCTTCTTCACCAAAAGCATTCAAAAGAATTCCTTCCTCGCTCCACATATAATCAATCCATCTTGCAGCTGCTTCGACATCTTTACAATCAGGAGTAATTACAGCATAGTAAACACCCAGTCTATTTCCTGCAGAATTGTAAAGAATCTCTGCCCCTTTTTCCTTAGCTGCTGTAGGACAAGCAGCCAGATCAAGTTCAGGATTTACCTCAGCAGCTTCTGTCAGATAAGTATTGATAGTACTTCCACCATATCCCCATAAAACTGCACCTTCATTATTTAAGAACTTAGCTTTTATAGTTGCAGAGTCATAAGTAAGCCAATCCTTGTCAATAAGACCTTCCTCATACCACTGTGCCACTGTAGTAATAAATTCTTTATAACCTTCAGTAGCCTGTGTAAATTCAATAGCTCCCGTCTCAGGATTGATAGAATAACGATTGTTCAAACACTCTGGTGCATAAGCATTCAGAATTGCACCATGCTTTAGAAAAGCACTCTCATCAGTTACAATAGGTGCCATTCCATAAGCCTCCTTTAATGCTACCAGAGTATCATGCCATTCATCAATAGTGCTAGGAATAGGCAGGTTCAAAGCATCCAAATAATCCTTACGAACAATAATACCACAAGTAGAAGTAGCTCCATCTGCACTTATAGATGGAACGCCATAGTAATTACCATTTTCATCCTGTATACGAGCTGCAAGCAAAGGATTTGCTTCCAGAAATGCCTTAAAATTAGGCATATACTGATCAATAACATCATTCAGACAAATAGCAACACCATCTTCATATGCAGCACTCAAACCACCCGGGTACTGACTTCCAAAATTGTATTGGATAATATCTGTATACTTACCCTCTGCAAACATCATGCTAAACCACTCATCAGTGTTACCATTATCATGTGTCCATTCTACATTAATACCGGTAGCTTTTGCTAATAATTCGTAAGCGTCAAATCCCTCGCCTTGTCAAGTTAGCATATTTATGAGACACTCTAAA
>CAZQLJ010000023.1:0-14675 GCA_964594085.1 uncultured Clostridium sp. | reverse complement strand
TTTCCATACTCATTCCTTCTTTCAATATTTTTCGTGATTTGAACAGCAGGTATTTTACCATACTTTCGGAAATGGCAAGCGCAGATGAAATTTCAGAACAAGAACGTCCGTCAATGTAATAGAAAATCGTTGCTTTTCGATATTTCTCGGATAACAAAGTAAGCTCACGACGAAGTAGATATATATCGTTATTATCATCTTCCGAGAACACATCGTCTGAGGGAATATCTTCCGTCAATTCGCAAGTGTTATTTCTTATCTTCTTTCGATACCACTGCTTATAGACGTTTCCTGCAACGCCCCACATAAAGGCGTAAAATGCCTTGTCATCGCGAATATTTTCAGCCGATTTTATCAACTCATACAGAATTTCTTGCGATAAATCTTCGGCTTCTTCTCGTGTGGGCGTTTTAGCCATACAGTAGGAGAAGATCGTTTTTGATACTTCCGTTATCTTTTCGTTCAATTCGATTGCGGTCATCTGCACACCGCCTTTCCTCAATTTTAGAAGCTTCTGTCTTAATAGTGAAAGAAAAATGGTTTGGTTAATCTTTTTTCAAAAAAATTATATCATAAATTTGTGAATTAGTCTACATAAAGGCATTTGTATCCGCAAATGCGTACTTATGTATAGCCCGCTTGCCCGAAAAAAATTCATTTGGAGAGAAATTTTCTAACTCAAGTTGAATTTGCTTGGAGAAATTTGTTATTTATCAAAACTTGCTTATATATAAAAAACACCGCCGAGAACTCTTGGCGGTGTTTTTGATTTTTTAGATATAAAAAGGGAAGTTATGTATTATTTCAGCTCGCTCTTGACCTTTTCAACCCAAGCGAGAATATCGGTCTTTTCAGCGTCGGTTACCTTGGAATCAAAGAGTCCCATGGTGATCTTCATGGTGTCCTCGATAACATTGGTGCCTGCTTCGTGGAGAAGCTCCTTGGTCTTTTCAACACAAGCGTCGTCTCCTGCGCTGAGGATAGCTACGTTTGCGGCACCCGCCTTACTGAGTCTTCCAAGGAAGAGTCTGTAATCGTCGGGAAGACTCTTCTTGATATTTATCGCGAGAATAACGATTCTTTCCTTATCGCAGGGGTATGCGGGGGGAATTCTGTCGACAGCGTTAACGCTGAGATCGTATTCCGCTTTGATCATATTACCGATAGCGAGAAGCTTCTTCTTCTCGGGGTAGCAAAGTACTCTCATTTTGATTGCCATTGTTTTGTCCTCCATTATCACGGCTCGTGTCCGTATCCTTAATTAATTGTATCATAGTTTAAAGAAAAATGCAAACGTTTTACAACAAAAATGACATTTTTGGAGATTTCAACATAATTTTTCTTTAAATTTGTGTATAATCACGATGGTTTTTATTTGAATTCGATGAGATGCTTATCGTAGACGCGGTTTCGCATGATGCGATAGCTCTCGGTCTCCGCATCCGAGCCGAAAAGTCCGTTTTCCTTTATTGCGGTGACGACATACTCGGGGTTGAGGTTCTCGGTGCTTCCTGCGGAGAGGATGGTGTTGACCGTCATTTGTCCTGCGGAGGCATTGAACGAGATCTTTTTGATAAACGTGGTTATATCAACGTCCTTCTCGCCCGATTTTGACTTTTTCTTCATAATTATGGGCGAAGAGAAGAGCATTGCCGCCTTTTTCTCGGTTTCCTCGTTGATCTTGGGGGATTTGAGGGTTATTGTGTAGTCGGCGTACGCGATATCCGCGAACTTGGTTGACGGATAGTAAACCTCGAGCACGTACATCTCGTCGGTGAGGTGAGAATTGAGGCGATTTTTAATCTCCTCAAGGCTAATTTTACGCTCTATCTTCAGGTCTGCCATCTCACACATACTCTCCGTACCAACGGACAGCGGAACTCCGAAAACGAGTTTGGCATGAGGGTTGAAGCCCTTGGTGTACCACATAGGAATCGCGGCTCTTACTAAAACTCTGTGGAAGGTCCTTTGAAGGTCGAGGTGCGAGATGAACTGAAGATTTCCGATCTTACAGAATTTTATTCTGACGGTTTCGGGGGCTTCAAGCATAGGGAGGTCGAGTTTTTTTGCTCCCGGTCTTATTTTCTTTTCGGACAGCACGATCTTTCACCTCCAAGCTTATTTGCTCCGCATCCCGAGCATTTTTCGCGACAGTTGGGTGTAGTAGAGCCCTCGTGCGCCTTTTTACTCTCTCTTATAAGGAATTCCTTGGTTACGCCGCAATCGATGATATCCCAAGGAAGAAGCTCGTCGTACGAATAACGTCTGTTGGCGTAAAACGCGGGATCTACGCCCGAGCGCTCAAATACGGACATCCACTTATCGTAGTCGAAATATTCGCTCCACGCGTCAAATTTGAAGCCCTCATGGCAAGCAAGCTCAAGTGCGGGAGCAAGTCTTCTGTCTCCGCGAGCCAATACTGCCTCTATGCAGCAGATCTCCGCCTCATGATGCTGATACTTGATCTTTCTGTCTGTAACGCATTTGCCGATGAATTCCTGCTTTTCCTTAATGACCTCGAGGGTGTCCTGAGGCTCCCACTGGAATGGGGTGAAGGGCTTGGGAATGAAGGGCGAGACGCTGAACGTGACTTGCGGAGATTTCGCGCGGTTGCGATTGGGGTTGGCGTAAAATGCCTCGATGACCTTTTTCGCAAGCGCGGGTATGCCCATAAGATCCTCCTCTGTCTCGGTGGGAAGTCCCTGCATAAAGTACAGCTTGACTTGAGTTTTTCCTGCATCAAACGCCACGTTGACGGCTCTCATAAGATCGTCCTCGAGGACGTTTTTATTTATAACGTCGCGAAGTCTTTGAGTGCCTGCCTCGGGGGCAAAGGTAAGGGAGGAGGAGCGCACCGACGCAACCTTTTCCATAAGCTCCTTTGTAAAGCTATCGACGCGCAGGGAGGGCAGAGAGAAGCTGACCATATTTTCCTGTGTCCAATCGAGGAGCTTGTCCGTAAGCTCGGGAAGTCCCGTGTAATCGCTGATCGAAAGCGAAGCCAAAGAGATCTCCTCATAGCCTGTATTTTCAAATATACATTTTGCCTGCTCGTTGAGAATGTCGGGCGTTTTTTCGCGCACGGGGCGATAAATTATGCCCGCCTGACAGAAGCGACAGCCTCTGATACAGCCTCTGAAGACCTCAAGCATGATTCGGTCGTGAACCACCTCGGTGTAGGGCATAATTGCATAATCGGGAAAAGGCGCTTTGTCAAGATCTTCAACTATACGCTTGATTATTTTTGTTGGGATATCGTCGTATATTGGGGTGTATGCCTTGATCGTTCCGTCCTCGTTGTATTCAACGTTATATAAGGACGGCACGTATACACCGGGGATTGTTCTTGCAGCTTCGTGCAGGAAGTTTGCCTTGGTATATCTGCCTTCGTCCTTCATTTTTATGTAGAGGCGGACTATTTCGACAAGGAGGCTTTCGCCCTCGCCGATGTTGAAAAGATCAAAAAAATCTGCAACGGGCTCGGGATTGTAAGCACAAGGACCACCGCCGATAATGATGGGGAAATCTTCGCCACGGTCGGAGGCGCGGAGGGGAATTTCGGCAAGCTCAAGCATATTCAATACGTTGGTATAGGACATTTCGTACTGGAGTGTAAATCCGAGAAAATCGAAATCCTTTACGTTGTCCTTACTTTCGTGAGCCCAAAGCGGAATCTTGTGCTCCGCCATTTTTTCCTGCATATCTACCCACGGGTCATATACTCTTTCGCACCAGATATCCTCCTCGCGATTGAGGCAATCATAAAGGATTCTGACGCCGAGGTTGGACATGCCTATTTCGTAGGTGTCGGGGAAGGCGAAGGCGAATCTTGCCTTGATCTTTGATTTATCCTTGATTATCTGACCATATTCGCCGCCCGAATAGCGTCCGGGTTTTGAAACTTGTTTCAGGATCGAGTTTAATTTTTCATTCATTTTTGGGTTTTATCTCCGTTTTGAGAGTGGAATTTTTTGGTTCAACTATTCTTTCTTTGAATTTCAGCAAAGTAACGAATATAGGGACAAGTCCCAACAACAACCCGACGTTGAGTATAAGTGAGCTGTGCGTTTTTATGAAATCTAAGATTATCGAATTAGTATCTGAATTGATTACAAGTGATAACAGGCACGAGAGGACAAGTCCCGTTATCATTAATCCATAATTTATGTATTTACATATATTTCTTTGACGGACTATCTCCTGAGCCGTACGAACGATATTTGAAAGATGAAAACTACTTGAAGCAGAAACGACTTTACTGTTTACTATATCGTTACAAACGTGGAACTCTTGGTCTTTGGGTTTGAATACTCCAATTGAAATCCTTTCTCCCGTGTTTTGCTCAAAATAAACGTCATTGATATGAGGTTCATAGGATTCAACGAATACCTTAACGCCGCACTGCTCAAGCTCATAAGTAGATCTAATGAATTTGGGATTAATGCTGCTTCCTAATATGAAGCCTAGCTTTGGAATGCCGTCAAATGCCATATAAAGCACGGATCGGTCTGTGCCTTTAGTCGCTCCGTGAAGTGCACTATCGGTTTTAACCTTGATGTTGTGGGCTTTCATATAGTTTTTATCACCAAACAAAATATTGGTTGAAGCGGAATAAGTAAGGTCTATGCCGTTATCGGTGATACTGTTGATGACAATATCCTTGGCTTTTGACGTTTGTTGAATCTTGCCCAAAGACGATATAGTGCCATTCAATGCATGGAACACCTCATGTGCTATATTTAGGGAGTTATTGCCTGAAGAGTTTTGGGGTTGTATCTCGGAATATGAGCTCAAGGATACAACATCTCTATCCTTGAATATTACGTTTTGGGTTTTGGAATATTCGTACGCTGCATCGTAACCGATCAAAGCAATTTTATTGCTTGCAAGCTTTGTTGAGATAATATGCTCGTGGAAGGGGAAAATACATACGCATGACAATGGAATACAAAGGAAAACTGCGACTGTGGCCGAGGTTATTCCGTTCATTAAATTGCCCGTTGATATCGCAAACGCGCACCCCATTATAAGCGCAATCAGCGGAACTACGCCCATAATATAGATAAGATTAGCTGACGGAGCTTTGCTTTGGGCGGTCTTTTTGAAATATCCGCTTATAAGCGTTGCTTTTCTTATCTTGTAAGTTTTTTCGTTGTGATAATGGTTCAGTACATCCGGATCGATGCTTTCGGCGGTGAATAGCTTATTTGACGATGCAATCAGAGCGAAAGCAGATGCTTCTTTAAGGCAAGTTACAAGGTCTGCGGCAACGGTAAGTAAAGAATAAAGAGCTACGCAGGTGCCGAACAGCGAAAAATCAGACATTTGCATAGATTTGTGGTTTATCGCGTAAATAATTAGAGCCAATACATCGTATAGCGCGTATATTGACATCACAAATGCCAGAATTGAATATTGATCGGGGTCAAATTTGAGTATGCCTGTAATTCCCGCAAATAACTTTTTGTGAAGAACAAATGCCACGAGTGCAATCAAGACAAGTTCTATGAAGAGTAATATAGGGAAGCTTTCCGTACGGGTGGAATAACAATCAAAATAGACTGTTATAGAGGCAATCATAAGGAACAAAACGAATACCGATGCCAACATTACTATTAAAGATTTTTTCTCGGATTGATATTTCTGGCTAATGCGTGGTATCTGATTTCTGTCGGTCAATTCTTTGCCACAAAATCCATAGGGCTTTTTATTGTGTTCAGCAACAAAGTCGGAATTGCTTTCCAGAATGGCATTATGGGTTTTCTCCTCGCCGACCTTTGATTTTATCTCATCATCATATCCTAATTTGAGTAAAAGGGAAATGTCGTTATCGTCATAAATTTCCTGATCTTCGATATCAATTTCTGTATCTGCATCAGAGTCTATGGCAGGTTGTTCAGAAGAAAAAGAAATGTGTTTGAACTTCGGCAACCCTTCCTGCAATTCATCGCGTACATAGTTGATAGGATCTAAAATCAATATGGGTTTGATCTCTTCGGGAACAAAGGGAGCTTCTGTCTCTTCAAAGGTATCTTCCTCGAATCCATATTCGCTGTTGCTTGTGGGCTCGACATTTATTTGAAGATCATCAGTAATTTCGAGTCTGTCATCAGTGGAGTCGGGAGCTATATCGTATTCTTCATCCTCTACCGCAAATTCAGTTTCTTCGGCGGAGACTTCTTCATCAGGAAGATTATCTTCGTTTTTATCGAAAATCTCTGTTATGTCCTCGTCCTTCTCAAAGAACTCGGGTTCAGCGACTATCT
The DNA here is from genome assembly GCA_964594085.1 of uncultured Clostridium sp. GTDB lineage: Bacteria > Bacillota > Clostridia > Oscillospirales > CAG-272 > SVTX01. Next base: position 8,409 of record CAZQLJ010000023.1, on the reverse strand, counting down.
CCTCGTCTTCGTCGGGAATTTCGTGTTCAATGCTTATTTCTTCATCTTCGTCTGCAATTACAGCTTCGATTACATTAACATCTTCGAAGTTTCGGCCGTCTTCGCTGTCATTTTCAACAACTTCTTCGCTAAACAATTTGGATAAAACGGCGCTTAATTCGAGATCTTCTTCTGATTTGGAGACCTCATAAGACATGTCCTCAATTTCGTTGGAGGACTCGGTGCCGTAAGATTTTTTTAATTGTTCAAGTATGATGTCAAGTTCTTTATCTTTTTTATTTTTTTTCGACATTTGAGACTCCTCCTTTTTGATAGACTTTAATTGTTTCTGTGTTGTTTCGCAACCTCGCAGAGAATAACGGAGGCGGCGGTTGAAACGTTGAACGAGTTGACCTTTCCGTACATTGGTATAGATATAAGCACGTCGCAGTTGTCGGTCACGATTTTGGATACACCGTTACCTTCGCTTCCAAAGACAAGGGCACAAGGGCCTTTGAAGTTGGTTTCATAATAAGGCGTTCCGCCCGCTTCTGCGGCAAACACCCACACACCTTTTTCTTTGAGAGCAAGAATGGTGTTTGTGATGTTCGACACCTTGGCTATAGCCATATGCTCAATTGCTCCTGCGGAAGATCGGGATACTAACGGTGTCAGTCCGGTAGATCGTCTCTTGGGAATAATTATACCGTGTGCTCCCGTACCCTCTGCACATCTGATCAGCGCTCCGAGATTATAAGGGTCTGTGAGTCCGTCTGCGATGACTATGATAGGATCTTCGCCGCGGCTCTTTGCGATTTCCAAAATATCCTCGACAGAGCAGTATTCTTTTTCAGATGCCATAGCGATTATGCCTTGGTGAGTAGCAAAGCCTGACATAGCGTCAAGCTTAGCCTTATCCGTCTCTACGACGGGTATGCCTTTTTCTACCGCCATAGCTACGAGCACGACTATAGAGCCTTCACGTTCGCCGCGCTGGACGAGGATCTTATCTATCTCTCTGTCTGATTTAAGCAACTCTCTTACGGCATTTCTGCCGATAACAAGGCCGAGCCCTTCATCTTCGGTGTTGTTTTCTAAACTCGAATATTTGCCGTAGCGAGTATTGTGTTGCGAATTGTTTATGCGATCTTTTTTGTTATAATTTTTAGGGGCATATTTTTCTGAATTGTTTTTCTTGTTATTCTTTTTGTTATCCATTGAAATTCCACCTGAATGATAAATTTTGGCATAGTGTTAGCCACATAGGTTGTTTGATACTTCTTATATCTATTATATCATATTTACTCTTTTTTGTATATAGTTTTTTAATTTATTTTTCAAATAAAAAACATATCCGAGATAATCGGATATGTTTAAACGCTGTGAGTGTTTGTTTAGTTGTTGTAAGGATCGTCGTATTCGTCGTGCTCCTCATGCTCCTCTTCGTGCTTGGATTTTCGCTTTTGCTCCGCAACTATAAACAATATGAACAGCACACCGATAACGATCGCATTGAAGGGTGATTTGCCGAAAACAGAGAAAAGAACTCCACCTGCTACAGTTATCGACAATCCGATTATTGCCCAAAGAGTAGCTTTTCTCAAGATGCCGTAAATCAATGGAATAAGACCGCAAAGAAGGCCTGCAAAAAGTCCGATCAATATATTTTCGGTGATCATTTCACGCCTCCTTAAAGAATAGTCATACTACTTACATTTTAAACCATAAAAAGAAAAAAGTCAATATATTTATCAAAAAAATTTGTAATAAGTCGCAAAAACGGAGTGCAAAATAAAATGGGAAGGAGGTTTTTATGAAAAAGCCAAAAATATTACAAATTGTCATATTGATCATTATGCTTGTTACGTTATCGCTGGAGGTTGGAGCTGCAAATTCAGGATGTAATTGGTATTGTGTGCACCGATTGGATCACAAGCAACCGATCGTTGATTCCTCGATCGCTTACGTGCAAGATTATAACGGTTTTTATATAGATAAGAAACACGGGGACGATTCTTCTGATAAGGTGATATATTTGACATTTGACGCCGGATATGAGAATGGAAATATAAGCAAAATACTTGACGTTATGAAAGAAGAAAACGTTAAGGGAGCATTTTTTGTTTTGGGAAATTTGATTGAAAAAAATAGCGAGTTGGTAACACGTATGTTTAACGAGGGACATTTGGTATGCAACCATACGTATTCACACAAGGCGATGATCAATAAGAGTAAGACGGAAATAGAGGCGGAGCTTTCTAAACTGGAAAAGGTTTGTTTAGAAAAAACGGGGAAAAGCCTTTCCAAATATTACCGTCCTCCCGAGGGGAGATTTGATGAAGAAAGTATGAAATACGTCAAAGAGCTTGGATACAAGACTGTTTTTTGGAGCTTTGCTTATGCCGATTGGGATAATAACAAACAAATGTCACCAGATTCAGCTAAGAAAAAAATAATGGAGAATATTCATAACGGAGAGGTTATGCTATTGCATCCAACCTCGTCGACAAACGCGGAGATCCTTTCGGACGTAATAAAAGAGCTAAAAGAGCTGGGATACAGGTTCGGAACTTTGGATGAGTTGTGCTCTTGATGTAGTCCTTTAATAGTTATTATATGAGATTGATTTGCATTGGTCACAATATAAAAGATCCGCAAACCCATATGGGAATGCGGATCTTTTAATTTATTCGGTTTCTTCTTCGTTATCCGGCACGGTTGGAACGATCACGGGATCGATCATATGCTTTTTAATAACGGGATAAGCGGCATAAGTGTAAATGAATGCGCTCACACCAAGATAATATATTAACGGCAGAACCAAGGCCACGCCAAGACCCAATGGCAAGAGCAAGAAGATCGGCACCACAGCAAGTGCGGTAACAAGAACAAGGCCCAACAATGCCATAATATTACGCTTGATTCCTAAAACAATAAATATAAGCGCGTTTTTAAACGCTTTTCCGAGTTTTATATTGAAAGTTACTATCATAAGATACGTGTAGAATCTGAATATGATATAGAGCACGATCAATGCCAAGGTCATTACGTATATGAAATTTGAAAAGCCTGTGGGCGCGGAGTTGAAAAAGTAGAAAAGATCGTATCCTAAGACGAACATAATCAAGCAATCGATGATACCGAGAACAAAGCCTTGCTTGAAGTTCTTTTTTATGGCATAAAAGTAATCGGAGAAGACAAATACGCTATCGCCACGTACAAGCCCGCGCATTACGTATATAGATCCGACCTTTTGCCAGCCGTATGTCAATACGAGAATCGCCATCAAAATGCCTATTACCCAATAAACGTACGTGTTATAGGTGGGAAGTCCTAGTTGGAAGGAAAAAACGCCCATATTTACCGCGCCGGTGGCAGTTGATGCAGCCTCTTGAATGCCGAACAACGCTGCATACTCAGGGTAATACTGTGTTGGTGTCGTAGGGGAGGCAAACACGTAAAGGTATACCGATATCAATATGGGAATTACCTGAAATATCATTAAGATATTTAATGAAATGATCTTTGAGAATTTTCTTGCAAGCTGTTTGAAAAAGAATTTTAGATTCGGGGTTGTATCCTCGCCAGGATCTACTCCTTTTCCGTCTCGGTTCATATCGAACAGCTTGAATTTTTTCTTAGCAGTACTCAATTTTAATTTCCTTTTCTTTTGATTTTTATAGTGATTATATCATGTGAGCAATAAAAAGTGCGCCAACGTACAGAATTCGCACAACGATGAAGGATATTATTAATTTTAAGCATCCAACAAAGTATCTTTTGAATATCGGAGAAACGAAAACCTTTGAAAAAGATGCGTTGCTTCGCTTTGCCGATATGAATTGTTTGTTAGTATTTAAAATAAACGATGCGCTGATAGAGTAAATAATTGCAAACGCTACTACAGAGAAAATATAAATCCAAACAAAAACCCTCTTCTCCTGAATATTTGTATTCGTGAGCGCACCCACACAAATTCCGTATGTAGAGCCGCATACTATGCATGCAAAATGCAGAAAAGACGAGCAAAAGAACGTGAGTGCAGAACCTGTCGCCGCCAATAGAACGAAAAATTCGAACGAGGAGGATAGACACACAGTTTTTAAAAATTCAAGAGGGGTATTGCAATAAAATGATGCAAAATAGTCGTTTATAATGTGGCTGATCGAATAATATGCGTTATTTTCAATACAGATGCCCAGCAAACATGCAACGGCAAACAAAATGAGAAAACGACAGGAAAGGGAAATACTCGCCAACCGTTCCGACAGCCAATTCTTTATGGTTAGATCTCGATTTTTGCATTTTGATGTATTCATATGATTCCTCACAGCTTTTTAATAAAAATTATGGGAAATCAAAGGCAAATATTACAGAATACAAAAAATATGACTGATCTTGCGTATTATAACATTCAAATTTTACATATATATTCAACAAAAACGACTTTTTTGTAAAAATTTATCGTTTGTTGCGTTTTTGTCTTAAAATTTCAAAAGATATTACTGAAATCGCAGATGCGGAGGGCAGAGAACCCATAAATTCACGACCGTATTCTATTCGTACGTTGGTATTAGCAAGCTCGAGCACCTTTCTCGAAATGCCTCGTTTTTCGCCGCCTATTACCAATAATACCGAATTGGAAAAGGTGTGTTCATAGAGAGATACCGAGTCACGTATTTCAGCACAAACAATCTCAAAGCCTGCGTTTTTAAAAGCAGTTACTGCTTCGACAGGGTCCGAAACGTATATGTTAGCAAGTTCAGATGTTCCTGCGGACGATCTTGCAACTGTACCCGAAAGCTCCATCCAGTTTCGCGGGGGAAGTATGATGCCGTCAACGCCTGATGCATACAAAGAACGTACTGAATATCCGAAATTATAGGGATCCTCTATGCCTTCAATCAAGGTGTAAAAACTGCCATTTGTTAAATTTTTAACATTCAAACTCGGAAACGTTCGATGGGTACATATTGCGACTATTCCACCGTGAGTTGTGCCTGAAGTCAGGTTGTCGATCTCGCTGGCGGCAACGGGGAAAATTTCATATCCCAAAGAAGTGGCAGTATGCTTTAAAAACTGAAGTTCGCGAAATTTCTTTGAAAGACGGTCTTCATTATAGAGAATCTTAATGATACGTCGGTTACTCGATCCGTTTTGAATAGATCTGATAACCGCAGATATTGAAGTCATACCTTCAAAAATATCAAAATCAGACATAGATTAAACTCCTGAAAAGTATAAAAATGGCGTTTTGAACATACATTATTGTAAGACATAAATATGTATGAGAGGTAGCTGTAATGATGTATTTATCATCCGCCAAGGAACGCTGTGTAGTATTAGGATTATATATCGTTGAAAATAATGCAACTGTACGCGCTACGGCAACAAGATTTGGAATAAGTAAAAGCACCGTACATAAAGACGTTACTCAAACTTTAAAAAACACTAACAGATCACTTTATCTGGACGTTAAAAGTGTACTTGAGAAAAACAAAGTAGAAAGACATTTGCGCGGCGGCGAAGCAACAAAGCAAAAATACAAAAAGAATAACTATACGTTGCAATCTTCTAATTAATAAGGAGCATAATGCACACAAGGTTACATAGGGTTACATAGGGAGATAGGCGCTAAAAAGCTAAAAGGGTAAGGTTCTTTACTTATACCGATAATTATACAAAATCAAAATTTTGTATAATTTAGGGTATTGAAATTGCACGAAAAACGCACAAAACGGATTTTTGAGTCTAAATCAAGCCTTTTATCAGACTCCCGAGTATGCTGAAAAACCACCGTCTACGGATATGACTGTTCCGGTTACAAATGATGCTGCAATTGGATCTACAAGAAATTTAAGTGCTCCAAGAAGTTCGGAGGGTTCACCAAGTCGTCCCATGGGTGTAGCCGCAATAATTTTTTCGGTTCTTTCGGTAGGCGTTCCGTCGGCATTCCATAAAACGTCCTTATTCTGAGCTGTCGCAAAAAAACCGGGCGCGATTGCGTTAACTCTGATATCTTCCTTTGCAAAATGAACGGCTAACCACTGTGTAAAGTTTGTTACAGCTGCTTTTGCCGAGCTAAATGCGGGAGTTTTAGTGTTTGGAACATCAGCGTTTACAGAAGAAATATTGATGATCGAACATCCTTTTTCTCCAATCATATCGAGTGCAAATATCTGAGTTGCAAGAAGCACTCCTTTTACGTTGAGATCAAAAACAAAGTCAAATCCCGACTTATCAAGATTGAAAAATGTGAAAAGATCGTTACGCTTTTCATCTCCGTATTCAAAATATTCACGTGCAGTTGTAGCGTAAGTGCTATTTCCACCGACGCCGTTGATCAGAACGGTACACTTTCCCAATTCGGCGAGAACCTTTTTGTGAACGGTTACAATGCTTTCTTTATCAAGAACGTCGGTATGGTATGCCTTTGCCAGACCTCCATAAGCGCATATTTCGTCCGCAACCGCCTGTGCGGCAGGTTCGTTTGTATCAAGAAGCGCGACTGCATATCCATTTTTTGACATTTCCTTGGCAAATTCTGCGCAAATTGCTCCACTTGCTCCTGTTATAACACAAACTTTTTTCATAAAATTCCCTTGCCTTTTTAGTTATTTGTTTTCGTTAAAGCCCGTTTTTCAGTTACATCAATTAAAAAAACGTGTTGACAAAACAATAAAATCATACTATAATAATTATAGCATAATTATCAAGAAAATCAATGGGATTTTTAGAACTTTTTAAAATTTAGAACAAGATAATTAAAAATGGAGGATTTGCATTATGTCAAAAAAACTTAACGTGGTTATTTGGAACGAATACAGGCATGAAAAACATGATGAGGTGTGTGCAAATATCTATCCCGAAGGCATCCACGGATGTATCAAAAATTTTTTAAAAAATGATGAATCGTTGGATATTACCCTTGCCGCGCTTGACGATGCTGATCAAGGCATTTCACACGATCTGCTTGAAAAGACCGATATTCTTCTTTGGTGGGGACATATGGCTCACCATGAGGTTAATGACGAGCTTGTTGAGAGGATACGTCAGAGAGTTTATGCTGGCAAAATGGGACTTATAGTTCTCCATTCGGGCCATCATTCAAAAGTCTTCAAGTCGATCGTTGGCACTACGGGAAATCTTTCCTGGGGACGCGATCAAAAGGAGATAATCTGGAATCTTATGCCATCTCATCCTATTGCGGCGGGTATTCCCGATCACTTTATAATTGAAGAGGAAGAACTTTATTGCGAGCCCTTCTATATTCCGCAGCCTGACGCACTTGTTTTTGGCGGATGGTATGAGGATGGATATATTTTCAGAAGCGGATGCTGCTTCACTCGCGGACTTGGTAAGATTTTCTATTTCCAGCCCGGTCATGAATATTGTCGTTCTTTCTATAATCCTTACGTTCAACGTATTATAAAGAATGCGGTCGATTGGGTAAAGCCCGCAGATCTCGGTTACGATATCCCCGATGGTTGTCCGATGATAGTGGCAAAGGCAACCGATGAATTTAATAAATAAAGCAAAATCGGTCGTGCATATTGCACGACCGATTTATTTTTAAATTACTTCCCTGCTACTTAGCAACCACATTTTCCCGGCGCTTTGTCGATATGGTGGTGATGTCCCGCACCTGAAGTGCAAGTGAATTCTGAAATCGGGAACGCCATAGAATTGAATACGCTACATGGATCGTCGTTAGAGGGCGATACGCATTCCTTATCGGGTATTACGTACTCCGATGCGGAAATGAGGAACTGTCCCGGGCGTACGATGCGAACTATAGAGAATATTCCAAGCGATACCGCCAGATATCTTCTTTCGTCGTCATCGTCCACAAGGCTTCCGTTCATTGTGACTACTACAGATTCGGGAATGTCGTGTGCACAGCAACAGCAGCAACAGTGGTCCTTGGTGTTTTCGAAAATGTTGACGCCAAGAACTATGGGATCGACAACCTCGACTACAGCCGTGGGTACGTTCTTTTCTTTACAGCAAGGGTGTACCTGTGCGCAGAAATCCGAGAAGTCCCCACTTGAACGGAAGATGCTTACGTTGCAATCTCCGCCATAAAGAATAACTCTTTTATCCAACACGGCAATTCCCTCAAATTCCTGTGTTCTGCCGTTGCCGATGCATGCTTCGAAGGTCAATTTTACGTAGAATCGAATGCTTACCGTATAAAATCCTCTGTTAAACTGTACGGGATCAAGACTGATGTGCGTCTGGGCTATACACGCACTTTTTACTCTTATTGCAGTTGTGTGTTCAATGATTTCTTTTCCGCAATCTGTAAGGAATACTTTCGCGTTTTCAAAGCAGTCGCGGTCTCTGCAAGAGTCAAGTATTCTGTTGGTTTCTATACAAACAGTTTCCTTGCCTATGCCGGGGCCGCACGAAAATCTGTTATCTTGCATA
>CAZQLJ010000022.1:0-14856 GCA_964594085.1 uncultured Clostridium sp. | reverse complement strand
TCCCGACGGATCGGTACAGCTTTTCAGACCCGATCAGAACTTTGAGAGAATGAACCGCACAAACGAGCGTCTTTGCATTCCTCAGATCGACGTTGACGAGGTTATTGGCTATCTCAAGGCTCTCGTTTCGGTCGAGGAGGAGTGGGTTCCTTCGGTGGAGGGCACTTCGCTTTATATTCGTCCCTTTATTATCGCGACCGACGTTCAGCTCGGTGTTCACCCCTCGAAGACCTATAAATTTATGATAATTCTTTGTCCCGTAGGCGCGTACTACGCAGAGGGACTCAAGCCTGTCAAGATCTTCGTTGAGCGCGAGTACGTTCGCGCGGTAAGAGGCGGCACGGGCTTTGCCAAGGTCGGCGGTAACTACGCTTGCTCGCTGATCGGTCAGGAAAAGGCGGAGAAGATGGGATATTCGCAGGTGCTCTGGCTTGACGGTATCGAGCACAAATATATCGACGAGGTCGGCGCGATGAACGTATTTTTCGTTATCGACGGAACCGTTATTACTCCCGCGCTTGAGGAGGGCAGCATCCTTCCGGGTGTCACGAGAAAGTCCTGCATCCAGCTGCTTAAGTCTATGGGATACAAGGTCGAGGAGAGAAAGCTCTCCTTGGCGGAGGTTGAAAAGGCGTACGCCGAGGGCAAGCTCGACGAGGCGTTCGGTACAGGTACCGCGGCGGTCGTTTCTCCTATGGGACTTCTTGACACAGGCGACGAAAAAATGATCATCAATAACGGCGAGATCGGACCGATAGCGCAGAAGCTCTACGATACCCTCACGGGCATTCAGTGGGGCAAGGTAGAGGACAGCTTCGGCTGGACTGTTAAGATTTAAGGCTATTACATGTGGGGGAGAGGGCGAAACTTTTTACAAAAAGTTTCGCCCTCTCCCCCGCACCCCCTCTCCCACTTCAAAAACTTCCTGAAAAATGGGCAAGAAGGTCGGGGGTGAAACTGCCGATTTGGGAGAACGCCACGCGAGTCAAAGCCGCACCGCAGGTGCCTTTTTGAAAAAAGTTTCCTTTCCCCCTCCCTGCACCCACCCCCAATCCTTCAAAAACTTCACAAATAAAAAAGACTTTGGCAAACAAAACTGTCCAAAGTCTTTATTTTATGTCAATATTATCGGTTCTTCCTAAGAGATAGTCGAGAGAAACGCCGAAATAGTCGGCAAATTTGATCAAGGTTTCGTAATCTGCCTCTCTTTCGCCGTTTTCGTATCTGCTGATACTATTTTGGTTCATATTCAGATCAAGAGCAAGCTTTAATTGCGATATTTTATGCTTTTTCCGCAATTCTTTTAGTCTAAAAATCATTTTTCACCTTTTAAAAATTTTTTTTGCAATTTCTATTGACATTATTATACCATTTTGGTATAATAAATATATCCCGTTTTGGTATATTTGCGTTGATAAGAATTAAAACGAACAACGCGGATGTTCCTTTGCAACTTTTTGTTGACAGAATGTTCGAAAAATAGTATAATTATATTGTGATAAGTACCTAAATCACTATTTTGAAAAAGGAGATACGAAAATGAAGAAAGCAACGCGATTTTTAGTAGCATTGTTGGTTTTGATTATGATCTTTGCCTTGTCGTCTTGTTCATTGATAGGTCCTTTGTTTAAGGGCTCTCCGTCTGAAAAAACAGAAGTACAGAAGTTGATGACGAAGATAAATGACAAGATGAGCTCTTACGACTCTTTTGAAATAGCTATGACGATGGACATTAAATATTTTGTTGATGACGTTGCGGCAAGTGCTTATACGGAGGGCAAACAGATCACGACAGGACTTGTCTCGGGCGATTTTCAAACGTATACGAAAATGGAGACCGAGGTATCGTCTGATAATCTCGACGAAAAACAAAAGGTCTCATCCAAAGAGGGATATTATGACGGAAAATACTTTTTAACCACCAAGGGAGATTATTATAATCAGAAGATATATTCTCCTCTTACAGCACAAGAGGCTTATGATTTTGTAATGGAGCACGGTATGAGCTTCGGTGGATATTTGAACTGTGAAAACGCGAAGGCTTCGACCAAGGACAACGGTGACATAGTCTTTGCCTGTTCGGGATACTCCAAGGCGGTACTTGAAAATATATACGATTATTTCGGAATTGACGATTCGATTTTTGACGTGGGGATTGCCGACGTCGAGGTTTCTATCACTGCAGATAGCTCCTACTGCGTCAGAGAGGTGAGCCTTGATTTCATTTTTGAAAAATCGGAAAATGCGAATAACGCATCTGAAATGAAGATCGTAGAGAAATATTCTGCTTTTGACGAAGCATATATAGATCCTGCTATGATCAATTTGGAAAAACACACAGAGGTTTACGACATCAGGATCTTGAGAGAGATAGACGATATGCTTAACGATCTTTATGATAGCTCATACGGGCAATTTGATCTTTCGATTTCACAGACGCAAAAACTGATGGGACGGACTTATACCGGAGAAGAGACTGATAAAGTCATTTACGGGAAAGACGAAAATGGATATTTTTATGACATAGAGTCAAATGTTAACGGAAGTGATACAACCATAAAATATAGAGACGGTTACAAAAAAACCTTCTATTCGCCTGACGATTCAATGGCAGAGCCTCAGTCCGAGAGGGAGGCAAGGAAATACATTGAATCACTTATAAACACAGGCGGCTTTAGCATCCCCTGTGTGTCCAACATTGAAAAGGTTTCGGAGGGCGTGTATAGAGTTGTTTGTGAAAACCAAGCGGTGTCTTATCGGAGTTGGAAAGTAAACGGCGTAACTCAAACGATCACCTTTACCGTTGATAAGGACAAAATAGTCAAGATCGTCAGCCAAGTATATATATCGGGCTACTACGTTAATGGAAATCAATATTACGGATCGAGTATGACTATTGATTCGATCGTAGATTTTGAGCCTCAAAAGAACGATAATAATTTTGTGAGTGTAAAATCCAACGAAATTTTTAATTGATTTTTGTAAAAATAACCATAAAAAAGCTTGTCGAAAAAGCGGGATTTTGTCGTCATTTTTCGCAACTTTTTCTTGACACGGAAACAAGAAAATAGTATAATTATATAGTAATATTTTCGGTACCGTAAATCAACGGACAGCCTCGGGAAGCTTCCCGAAGAAAAGGAGTAATTATGAATCTGCTTTACAAAGGTAAAACCAAAGACGTTTACGCGCTTGACAACGGCAACGTTCTCCTCAAGTTCAAGGACGATTGCACGGGTAAGGACGGAGTATTCGATCCCGGTGAAAACAGCGTAGGACTCACTATCGACGGTATCGGAAAGGCAAATCTCCAGACTTCGATCTACTACTTCGAGCTGTGCAAGAAGGCAGGCATCAAGACCCACTACGTTTCTGCCGATCTCGACAACGCGACCATGGAGGTTCTCCCCGCAGAGTGCTTCGGCAAGGCGCAGGGCGGTAACGGACTTGAAGTTATCTGCCGTCTCGTTGCTACGGGTAGCTTTATCCGCAGATACGGCGAATATATAAAGAACGGAACCAGACTTGAGGGCGGCTACGTCGAGTGCACCTTCAAGAACGACGAAAAGGGAGATCCGCTTGTTACAGGCGAGGGACTCGTTGCGCTCGGAATTATGACTCCCGAGATGTTCGAGAGCCTCAAGGCGCAGACCCTTGCGATCACCAAGATCGTTGCCGACGACCTTAAGACCCTCGGTCTCGACCTCTGGGATATCAAGTTCGAGTTCGGCTATAACAACGGCGAAGTGATCCTCATCGACGAGATCGCCTCGGGTAATATGAGAGTCTATAAGGGCGACCAGATCGTCGACCCCGTTGAGCTCACCAAGATTATTAATAATAGATAAGCAGTGTAATATGGGGAGGGGAGAAACTTCTTGAAAGAAGTTTCTCCCCTCCCCATACCCCACCCCTTTTCAAGAACCTTCAAAAAGAATAATTATATCAAAGGTTTATTGATTTTTGCGCAAAAGTGTGATATACTGTAAAAGAAAGCACACGGAATAAGGAGGAAGTTATGGTTTTTGTTTCAAAAACGCTGATAGACAAAGGCTGGTCGGGTGATAAGAAATACAAGGCCACCACAGCAGACGGAAAATCCTACCTGTACCGTGTTTCACCTGCTGAGCAATACGAGCGTAAAAAGCAGGAATACGAATATATGAAAAAGGCGTCGGAGCTTGGCATTCCTATGTGTCAGCCCATTGAGTTCGGACAGAATGAAGAAGGTGTGTATTCGATTCAAAGCTTTATCGACGGCGGCGATGCCGAAGAAATGATCGAGGGAATGGCCGATGATCTGGTCTATTCATACGGTTTTGAAGCGGGCAGAATTTTAAAAAAGATACATTCGCTGAAAGCCCCCGATGACGCTCCCGATTGGGAACAAAGATTTAACGCAAAGATCGATCGAAAGCTGAAAATGTATGCAGAATGCCCCTTAAAATATGAGGACGGCGACACATTTATTGAATTTATCGATAAACATAGATATCTCCTCAAAAATCGTCCGCAAGCCTATCATCACGGCGACTATCACATTGGAAATATGATGATCGGTGACGACGGAGTGCTTTATATTATCGACTTTAACCGCTGTGACGTGGGCGACCCGTGGGAGGAATTTAATCGCATCGTCTGGTGCGCTCAAGCATCTCCCCGCTTCGCTTCTGGAATGGTGGACGGATATTTTGACTGCAATCCGCCTATGGAATTCTGGCAACTGCTAGCGCTTTACATATCAAGTAATACCTTGTCAAGCCTGCCGTGGGCAATACCCTTTGGCGAAAAAGAGATAGAAACGATGAAAAACCAAGCGAAAGAGGTGCTTGATTGGTACGACGGAATGAAAACATCCGTGCCGAAATGGTATAATAAACAAGGAGAAACAACGTGAAATATCTTGAAAGCTTCACACTTGCAGGCGAGAAAAACGAGGTCGATTATATATTGGGCTTCGGTCGTGGGCTTGGCAAGATGGATATGCAGTGCTATTCGCGCACCAACGTCTATCCCTTCAAAATTTTTCCGCAAAAAAGGCTTGAAAGGCTTGATTTTGAGCCGATCACGGTGATCTACGGCGGCAACGGATCGGGAAAGTCCACGATCCTCAATCTGATCGCCGAAAAGCTTCGCATAGAGAGGAACGCTCCCTTCAATAATACACCCTTTATAGAGGAATATCTGAATTTTTGCGATTATGAGCTTACTTACGGTCAAAAAGTCCCTCGGGGAAGCAAGATCATCACCAGCGACGGCGTTTTCGACTCACTTTTGGACGTTCGCGCCATAAACGAGGGTGTAGACCGTCGCCGCGAGGCTCTTTTCGATGAATACGATCGAAGTCGAGAGGGAGCCTATCTGCTCCGTGATCTTGACGATCTCGAGGAATTCAAGCGCAGAAACGAGACCAAGCGTCGCACGAAATCCGACTACGTTTCGCGCAGGCTCCCGAAAGAGATCGACGGTATGTCCAACGGCGAGACCGCATATCTGTATTTTACAAAACAGATAGAAGAAAATGCCTTGTATCTGCTCGACGAGCCCGAAAACAGTCTTTCCGCGGCATTGCAGGACAAGCTGAGGCGATTTATCGAGGATTCGGCGAGATTTTACAACTGTCAGTTTATAATCTCCACCCACTCGCCCTTTTTGCTTTCAATGAAGGGCGCGAAGGTCTACGATCTTGATGCCGTACCTGTGAAGTCGAAAAAATGGACTGAGCTCGAAAACGTGCGATTGTATCACGAGTTCTTCAAGGCGCACGAAAATGAATTTTGAAAAGCTGACGTGGAAATAATAACCCAAAACGAATGGGAGGAACATTTTATGATAGAACAAGGAACAAAAGCCCCGAATTTTACGCTTTCCGACAAGGACGGCAATAAAGTCTCGCTTTCCGATTTTCTTGGCAAAAAAGTAGTGTTGTATTTCTACCCAAAGGACAATACCCCGGGCTGCAGTCGTCAAGCGTGCGCGTTTGCAACGGCTTATGAGGGTTTTAAAGAGAAAAATATAGCAGTCATCGGAATCAGCAAAGATGGTGTCGAGTCGCACAGAAAATTTGCCGAAAAGTATGATCTGCCCTTTGTGCTTTTGTCCGACCCCGACCGAGTAGCCATCGAGGCATACGGAGTCTGGCAGGAGAAAAAGCTCTACGGCAAAACGTCGATGGGCGTTGTTCGTTCGACCTTTATCATAGACGAGCAGGGAATAATTGAAAAGGTGATGCCGAAGGTCAAGCCCGACACTAACGCATCGGAAATATTGGAATATCTCAAATGAAAAGTAAATCTTATTACGTAAAGAAAATACTGTTGCCGCTTGTGCTTTTCTCGGTGATGACGGGTGTGCTTACGGGTGTTGTCATCTTCGCATTTAAGCTGGCGTCAAGCGCGGTCATAAAGCTGTCGGGTGACATCTACGCGTTCGTGCGTGCAACACCCGCGCTTATTCCCGTGCTGATAGTCGGTGCGGCAGTGATAGGACTCGTTGCGGCAATAATTCTGTGCATCGATCCCGACTGCCGCGGAGGTGGAATCCCGACCGCGATCGCGACCTTGCAGGGAGCTACGGTCATTCAAAAGACCTTTATTCTGCCGATAATCTTCATCTCCTCACTTCTGACCTATCTTTGCGGAGTTCCGCTTGGCACGGAGGGACCGAGCGTGCAGATGGGCACTGTGGTCGGTTGGATCACGTCAAAAACTCTCGGTAAGAATCAACCTGCGTGGGAAAGATACATCATGACGGGCGGCGCGTGCGCAGGCTTTGCGGCGGCAACGGGAGCTCCGCTTACGGGAATTCTCTTTGCCTTTGAGGAGGCACACAGACGATTCTCCGCGATGATATTTATGATGGCATCTATGACAGTCGCGGTCTGTATGGCGACCGTTGAAATTCTGTGCACACTCAGCGGAACAAGCTCTGCGCTCTTCCATTTCAGTATTTCGGTAGTAATGCCGCTGAAATATATCGCGCTTGCGCTCGTGGTCGGTCTTATCTGCGGACTTTGGGCGATCGCATTTACCAAGACCTATCGCTCGGTGCGCCGTGCACTTATAAAATACGCAAGCAAGATACCCTTTATAGTCAAGGTGGTATTGGTGTTTGCGCTCGTGTCGCTGATCGGCTTTTTTGCAGGCGAATGTATCGGCACGGGACATCATCTTGTCGAGGAGCTGTTGCACGGTCACGGCATCTGGTATTTTCTCTTGATCTATTTCTGCGTACGCGCGATCCTTTTGATAGTTGCGAATAACGAGGGAATTACGGGAGGACTTTTCGTGCCGTCATTGGCTTTCGGAGCGATAATCGGCGCGCTTTGCGGAGACTTTTTCGTATTTATCGGCATTTTGCCGCAAGAATATTACATAATTATGGTCGTAGTCGGCATGGCGTCGTTTTTGTCGGCGTCCTCGCGAACTCCGATCACCGCGCTTGCGTTTGCGGTCGAGGCGCTTGCCTGCGCGAACAATATGCTGCCCGTTACGCTTGGCGTTACGGTCGCGTTTGCGGTCATTGAGGTGGTTGGAATACACTCGTTCACCGACGAGATCGTCGAGACCAAGATCGAGGCTCGCAACTATGGCAGAAAGGTCTGCTCGATCGACGTCGATCTGACCGTCAAGGAGGACTCGTTCGTCGTCGGCAAGGAGATCAGAGATATCCTTTGGCCGCCGTCCTGCGTGGTCGTTTCGGTCAGCAACAGTCCCGAGGCGAGAACTCACGGCGGACTGCACGAGGGCGACGTGCTTCATATCCATTACCGCACCGCGCACCCCGAATATACGAGAGAAAAGCTTGAGGATCTCGTAGGAAAACAAAGCGAGGTCAAGCCGTCGGATTGCGTATGCGAGAAAATTGATGACGGGCAAGAGCTTCAAAAAAAGCAAAATTTGACGGATAAAATGTGAAAATCTATTGCAAATAATCAGAAATCGTAGTATAATATTATCCGCGATGAAAAAATAAAACAAACAAACGGAGAACATTGTGGCAGATCTCAGAAACGAAATAAACAGAAGAAGAACCTTTGCGATAATCTCGCACCCTGACGCAGGTAAGACCACGCTGACCGAAAAGTTTTTGCTTTACGGAGGCGCAATACAATCGGCGGGCTCGGTCAAGGGCAAGCAGACCGATAAGCATGCCGTATCCGACTGGATGGAGCTTGAAAAACAGAGAGGAATCTCGGTCACCTCGTCGGTAATGCAGTTTGAATACGAGGGGTATTGCATAAATATCCTTGACACCCCGGGACACCAGGACTTCTCGGAGGACACCTACCGTACTCTTATGGCGGCGGACTCGGTTGTTATGGTAATCGACGCGGCAAAGGGAATCGAGCCGCAGACCAGAAAGCTTTTTAAGGTCGTTGCGGCGAGAAATATTCCGATATTTACCTTTATAAATAAGCTTGACCGCGAGGCTCGTGACCCGTTCGATCTTATGGACGAGCTCGAGACCGAGTTTGGAATCGGCACTTATCCCATGAACTGGCCGATCTCCTGCGGACAGACCTTTAAGGGTGTTTACGACAGAGAAAAGAAGTGTATTCTGACCTTCAGCACCTCACACGGCGGCAGAGAAAGACTCAGAGCGATCGAGTGCGATATCGCGGACAGAGAAAAGCTTGATTCGGTCATCGGCGCCGACCTTGCCGACGAGCTTTGCGAGCAGGTCGACCTGCTTGACGGCGCGGGCAACGATTTTGACATGGATGCGGTCAGATCGGGTAAGCTTTCTCCCGTTTTCTTCGGCTCGGCGCTTAACAACTTTGGTATCGAGCCCTTCCTTGAGAGCTTCTTGAAGATGACGACCTCGCCGCTTGTCAGACAGACGGTTTCGGGCGAGGTAGACCCCTTCGACGAGCATTTTTCGGCATTCGTTTTCAAAATTCAGGCGAATATGAACAAGGCACATCGCGACCGTATCGCGTTTATGAGGATCTGCTCGGGACGCTTCCAGCGCGGCAAGGAATATTTGCACGTGCGTCAGGGCAAGATGATCAAGCTCTCACAGCCTCAGCAGATGATGGCACAGGAGCGCGAAATGGTCGAGGAAGCGTATGCGGGCGATATTATCGGTGTGTTCGACCCGGGCATCTTCTCGATCGGAGACACGATCTGCGAGCCGCCCCTTAAGGTTCAGTTCAAGGGAATACCGACCTTCGCTCCCGAGCATTTTGCGGTCATCGAGCAGATAGATTCGATGAAGCGTAAGCAGTTCCAGAAGGGTATGGAGCAGATAGCCGAGGAGGGTGCGATACAGATATTCTTCCTGCCCGACAGCGGTATGGAGAGAGTTATCGTCGGCGTTGTCGGCCTGCTTCAGTTTGATGTGCTCAAATTCAGAATGCAGAGCGAGTACGGCGTTGGATATTCGAGAATGGATCTTCCGCACGATCAGATAAGATATATCGAAAAATGTCCCTGCGACCCCAAAAATCTCACGCTTTCGGGCGACACACGCAGAGTTGTCGACGTAAGAGGCAACAGTCTGCTTATTTTCCCGGGAACTTGGGCGATAAACTGGGCGCTTGAAAACAACCAAGGCCTTGAGCTTTCGGAGTTTAATAGATGGTAAAAAAATATTAAGGGAGACCGCAAAAGCAGTCTCCCTTAATTGTTATTCAACCAAAATCCCAAGCTCTCTGAGCCTATGAGTGATACGACGGAATGTCTCCTCGTCCCTTGCTGCCACGGTGTGAGCGTGCACTCCGCCCGTGAGGTCGGAAAGCTGGGATACGCTCGAGTTGCTTGCGGCGCGCACGAACTCATCGGCATCGTAGCGCGAGGCGATCGAAAGCTTCGCCGAAATTATGCCGTAGATCGCGTGCTCGACCTGAACGTCAAGCACTCTGCCGCCGTTGTCGACGATCGCGTAAAATTCGTCGGTCACGCTTGATTTCGGGTGCTTGCAAACGATCAGCTTTTGTATCTCGCCCTGCACTCGCTCAAGCAGATATCCCTTGTGCTCGGCGCGTATCTCGTTGCCCGCAGCACGCAAGAGTGCAATGTCGGCGACGATGATCTGCCTTGTCACGCCGTATTTTTCCGCAAGTGTTGTCGCGCTGATAGGCGCAGTTGCCCGACCAAGCTCCGCCAATATTTCCTGCCGTCTTTTTTCTGCCGTCATAATTGAGCCTCTTGAAGCAAAATTTGACTTAAGATCAATAAGCGATAGTCGTCATCAGCGCGTATTCGGGCTGAGAAACGTCGAGGCGAGACGCCTGAACCACGATAGGCTGATCGCTCTCAACGAGCACTGCGTAGGGCGTGTCCTTGGGGATCTTTCTGCCGTCGTCGCTGACTATCTTGTCAAGACGTATGTGATTTGTACGCTCGTTTTTGCAAACTGCGTGAAGTCCCTTCATCGGCTCGTCGTTTTCAAAATATAGTGTAATATCGATGTGCGCGTCCTCTCCCGAAAGATTGAGCACGCAGATCGCCTCATGGCTGACGAGGTTTCCTTTTTCAGTGTTGCTCATGTAGCCGTCGGCTATCATCCAGACCTTTTTTCCGTACATAATAAAATTCCTTTCCGCATCACCGCCATAGCGGTTTTTTCTGCTTTAAGTATATCATTTTTGCACGTAAGTGTCAAGATGAAAGGCAAAATTATCCCCAAAAGCGCGAATTATTTACCGAAGGACATCGCCGCGGTGTAAAGACCGTAATTTTTTCCCTGTATCTCGATTTTTTCCCAATCTTCAATAGATCCCGCATAATTTATCTGCTTGAGATTTTCGCATCCGTAAAATGCCATACTGCAAATAGTGGTGACCGAATTTGATATTTCAAGAGTCGCGGAGCTGCTTGCAGAGGGATAGCAGATCAAAATTGACTCGTCGATATTATATAAAACTCCGCCGATGTCCGTAAACATCATATTTTTATCATCGACCGATAAGTATACGAGCTGGGAGCAGTTTGCAAAGGCAAGATCTCCAATGGAAGACACGGTAGAGGGTATTTCTACGGCTCTGATAAAGGAATTTCCGTAAAACGCCTTTTCGGATATGGCGATAACTATATGTCCCTCGGGGCTCTTTTCTGGAATTGTAAGATAAGAATCGGTATACGTTCCGATACCGACTACGGCACAGGTTCCGTTGCCGAAGCTTTCATATTCCAAGGACGGTGCAGGCTCGGTGGTCTCCTCTTGGGTCGTTTCTTTTTCGGTTGTTTCTTGTGTGGTTTCTTCTTGGCTTGAGGTCTGCTCGGACGACTGCTCGGCGCTCTCTACCTCGGTCTGTTCGGTGGTCTCGGAGGGGGAAAGGTGCGACGGGATTTCAAGCAAACCTGCTTGTGTATCGTTTTCTGTGTCGTTTGCCTTAGGCTGTGATCTTTTCGTTACTGCAACGGATATGATTGCGGTCGTAGTTATTGCAACGACGAACGCAAGGATTATCAGCGTCCAAAAAACTCTTTTTTTCATAATTTGTCCTCTCTTTTCTTTTGTGTTTTTCTGTGTTTTTTTGTCGGCGGGGAGCCGACCTTCAGCGGTGTCTGCAAACCCTGAAAAAATTATATCAAGGCATATTCCGCTTGTCAATCGAAATCGTGCGACACGATGCTTGCATATTCGAGCAAAAGCAAGGACTTATAAAGACGGTCTGACCTTTTGTGACCAAACTCGTCAATAAAAAAAGTTCGACTTTTTTTGCACGCGGCGGGCATTCTGCATTAACAAAATGTAGAAAAATAAACAACAAATAGACAAAACAGCCAAACACAAGCGTCTATGATATTTTTTTCACAAAGTATGCGTCCAAAAACTTGACAATATATGCAAAAAATGCTATAATGAGCATAGAACAAATATTGATGCAAGTCGCATTGATCCTCGGAAAAATGTACTGATCAAAATCTACACACGAAAGGGAGAGGCGAATTATGAAAAACGTAATTACCATCAGTCGCGAATTCGGAAGCGGAGGAAGAACCATTGGAAAAATGGTCGCTGAGGCTCTTGGATATAAATTTTACGACAGCGAGCTGATAAACGAGGTCGTTAAGGAAAGTGGTATATCTCGTGAATTTGTTGAAAAATACGACGAGTACGCAACTCATAAAAACAGTATCCTTTTTTCGATCGCAGTGAATGCGGGTGGCGACGGCTACAACGGACTTTCGATAGCCAATCGTGTGCAGATAGCACAGATAAACGTGATCAAGCAGCTTGCCGACGAAGGTAAGTGCGTTATCATAGGCAGAGGCGCCGATTACATTCTTCGCGACCGTGACGATTGTCTCAACGTATTTATCCGTGCAGATATGGATTTCAAGGCGCGCCGTGTCCTCGAGGCATACGGCGAGACCGACGTCAAGATCGAAAAGCGCCTTACAGATAAAGACGCGCGCCGCCGTGTCTTTTACCGATCCTTCTCGATGCGCGAGTGGGGATCTCTCGAAAATTACCATCTTATGCTTGACAGCGGAATGATAGGACTTGAGAACTGCGCCGATATTATCGCCAAGGTTGCAAAACTCGAAAAATAATGAGTGAACCCGAATAAATATGTAAAGAAAATGAATAAAAATCAAGGCGTTGGAGCGTTTCCGACGCCTTGATTGCGTTATAGTGCATAATTAACTAATATTTATTTTGTAAATTATCCCCAAAAATCAGCAAATTTATAAAAATTAATTGACACGGACTTGGGGGAGTGGTATAATGGAGTTACTTTATTTAATTTGATAAAGCAAATTTAATCCGCGCGTAGACCCGATTATGAAAAGGACGCGCGAAAAAGCGAAACGGAGAAAAAGACTATGAAAAAACTGTTAAGCATTGTTTTGGCGGCACTTATGTGTGTATCCTTGGTAGTGCTCGCTTCTTGTGATACGCCGGCAGAAGACGACGGCAAGTACCTCGTAGGTATCTGCCAGCTCGTTCCTCATCCCGCGCTCGACGCGGCTACTCAGGGCTTTAAGGACGCTCTTGTTGCAGAGCTCGGCGCAGAGAACGTAGAGTTCCTTACCGAAAATGCGGGTAACGAGACTCCTGTTTGTACCACAATAATTACGAATTTTGTAAGCAAGAAGGTCGATCTTATTATGGCTAACGCGACTCCCGCGCTCACCGCGGCTGTCAACGGAACCGACACCATTCCCGTTCTTGGAACCTCGATCACCGAATACGGAACTGCTCTTGGAATCGATAACTTTGACGGTCTTGTAGGAGGAAACGTTTCGGGAACCAGCGACCTTGCTCCTCTCGAAGAGCAGGCGCAGATGATCCTCGATCTTTTCCCCGAGGCAGAGACTGTTGCTATGCTTTACTCCTCGGGAGAGCCCAACTCCAAGTATCAGGTAAAGGTAGTTGCCGAGTATCTTGAGAAGAAGGGAATTACCGTTATCGATAAGGCATTCTCGGACTCCAACGACGTTTCCACGGTTGCTGCTTCTGCTGCAGCGTCCGCTGATGTAATATACATTCCCACCGACAATACCGCGGCAAGCTGTGCCGAGACCATCGGCGGTGTTGTAGGCGACACTCCCGTATTTGCGGGCGAAGAGGGTATCTGCAAGGGCTGTGGAGTTGCTACTCTGACTATCAGCTATTACGATCTTGGTGTTGCTACGGGTAAGATGGCTGCAAAGATCCTCAAGGGTGAGGCAAAGATCTCCGAGATGAAGATTCAGTACGCGGAAACCTTCACCAAGAAGTACAACAAGGAGATCTGTCAGAATCTCGGTATCGACACTGCGGCTCTTGAGGCTGCGGGATACGTTGCGATCGAGACCGAAGCAGCAGAATAATCACATCTAACGCATCGAATAATAAATAAAGAACTATCCTGCCGCTGCCGTGGTTATAATACCACGGCGGCGTCAGTTGTATGAAAAGGATTTTTAAAATGCAATTGATTTTGAATTGGCTTGGAACTTTGCCGGGCGCTGCGGCGCAGGGTCTGGTCTGGGGTCTTATGGCGATAGGGCTTTACATCACCTATAAGATCCTCGACGTTGCCGATCTTACGGTTGACGGATCGATCTGCACGGGTGCGGCGGTCTGCGCGGTAATGGTGACCAACAACGTGAATATATGGATAGCTATGCTTTGCGCTCTCGTGGCGGGAATGCTTACGGGGCTCGTTACGGGCTGGCTCCATACGCTTTTCGGTATTCCTGCGATCCTTGCAGGAATTTTGACTCAGCTTATGCTCTGGTCTGTCAATCTTCTCATAATGAGTGGCAGAGCAGATGTTGCTATAACGAGACTGAAATATGGAGACAAGGTGCTCATATCCTCCGCGTCGTCCGACGTTTACAGAACGATAGTTATCCTTGCGGTCTTCGTTGCGCTGACTATAGCGGCGCTTTATTGGTTCTTCGGAACCGAGTTTGGCTCGACCTTGCGTGCAACGGGTAATAACCTTGAGATGAGCAGAGCGCAGGGAATCAACACCAACTTTACAAAGGTATTCGGACTTGCGCTGTCCAACGGAATAGTTGCACTTGCGGGTGCACTTTACGCACAACAGCAGGGCTCTGCAAATATCAATATGGGACGCGGCGCGATCGTTATCGGTCTCGCGGCGATCATAATCGGTGAGGCGCTTTGCCCGAAGCTTGTTACAAACTTCTATCTCAGATTGCTCTGCGTAGCAGGAGGAGCCATAATCTATTGGTTCGTTTTCCAGACGGTAGTCTTTATCGGTCTGCCCAGCGAGCTTTTGAAGATGCTTTCGGCGATCGTCGTTGCTTGCTTCCTCGGCGTTCCTTATCTGAAGAAGACCTATTTCTCGAAAAAGAAGAAAGCGAGAGGTGGCAAACATGCTTGAGATAAAAGATATTTATAAAACCTTCAACGAGGGCACGGTCAACGAGAAAAAGGTGTTCGAGG
>CAZQLJ010000021.1:0-14869 GCA_964594085.1 uncultured Clostridium sp. | reverse complement strand
ATCTACCCGTGGCACAGCTGGATAGCGCGTCAGACTCCGACTCTGAAGGTCAACGGTTCGAATCCGTTCGGGTAGGCCAACAGAAAAAGAGGGGACGAGCCCCTCTTTTTCTGTTGGTCTACCCGAAGCGGTACAGAGAAATGTTACGCCACGTTCGCTCGCGAACGTGTGTATGGGTTCAGAATCCGTTCGAAATTCACCCTCCACCTCTATACTTCTCTCACGGGGCTCGTCCCCTCTTTTTCTTCTGCCTTGCCCGAACGTCAATGAGAATCGTCCGCCACAATCGCTTGCGATTGTGTGTATGGGTTCAGAATCCGTTCACCCCTTTGTCGCCGTGCTTGCCCATTCAGACTACAATCAGTTTTGGGGATAATCAAAGAGATATGCCCTGCAGGATACGTATTCATTCTGACTGTCGGTCACAACTACCCAAGCAGAGTTGACTGCAAATTCGAGATAGCCGGACACTCCGTCCTGTTCAAATTCGTATCGATTTCCGTTTCGTACCGCCGTGAAGCTCAATTTCGTGGTATGCTCCTCGGGCTCGGGATTCGTATCAGGATCAAAATCACCGTCTGTCCAACAAAGCTCTACACTTACAGTCACATCGTTTTCGGAAACCTCCGAAACCGTAAGCACATCTCCGTTGACATGCCCCGAATTACAATACGTATTGATATGCTTTTCGCCCGCAAACGTTTCTTCCATCAAAGGAATAAACTCGATGCCCGAGAAGGTTCTTGTGTATTCTTCATTACAATACCCAAGGGGACGAATATCATATACGGCATAAGCGGCCTCTCCCTCCTCTGCCGAAATATCCGTTCTGGTATTTCCGTCTATCTTATACCAACCTTCTTTTTGCAAATAGAAATTAACCCTATATCCGACTGCGATCACGTTCTTCAGCTCCCCGCCGTCAATCTCATAGACGTATACCTCGCTGTCACGGCTGACCAAGCCGCCGGTCGCGACGTCCTTGTAAATACGTCCGTTTTCATCGATCCACGCGCCGTACAGACCGTCAAGGAACACCGCTTTGCCATCCTTCATTGTAAAGAGAGCGAAAATTTCGTAATTGTCGTTGAGCAATATCAGCTCCTCAACACCGTCGCCGTTCAGATCCTTTTTTGCGTATCCGTAAGAATTATCCCCATCACTTGCATATTCCTGACCAAAGTATGTTTCGGTAGGCATTATGCGTATTCCTCCCCAAAAGATCTGATGAAAAATATCGTAGGTTTCGTTGTCATTGATAGTGAAAAGTCTGTCAAATTCTCCGTTTATCCACGAAACCTCCTGATACTCGGAAAAGCTTTCCACCATAATTTTATACGCAGAAATGATCCCATCGTAGCTTGTAAAATCGGGAATGGGCGCCGTACCTTGCGAGGCATCCGTCACAATAGGCACAAAGCGAAAGCCCGTTGTTTTGGTTTCATCTCTCGGGGAGATCATAATGCTGAACGTAAATGTCCTGTCAAGCTGAACCATCTCTTCCTTTGTGATTTCGGTCCTTACCCCGTTCTCAGTTTTATAATACGTAACGATTTCTCCGTCCGTCTCGCTTCCATATTCAAGTCCTTCCAGCTTTCCGTCGACGATCGTTTTGACTTGTGTCCGATCACTCTTATCCCTGATATATTCGTTGGCATAGATCGTGCCGTCGGGGGTGATCGCGGCATAATACATTTTATCCATTCTTAACAGCAAAACAGGCGTATTGCCGCGAACAGTAAATAAAGCATACAGTCCTTGTTGCTTATCGAGCAGTACGAGCTCATCTATGCCGTCGCTGTTGATATCTTTTGTAGCATACCCCATGATCGAAGGATCGGTAGAGTCGCGGACGATCTCATAAAGCGCCACCTCGATCTCGTCCGAGGAATCTTCGGGTTCTTCAAGCGGCTGCTCTTGACTTTTTGCAAGCACAAGCTCTGTGTATTTGTCAATGATATCCTTATATGGATCTCTGTCAGAAGGCGCAGTACACGAAACCGCGCCGAGCAAAAAAATCAAGCATAGTAAAAAAACGGATGTTTTTTTCATCGTAAGATCGCCTTTCGTTTTTTGAACCTCACATTTTCAAAACAGAACAAAAATGCAAGAAAAGTTTTTGAAAAATGATTTATTAGGTCTATTATACCACATCTTTACGGAAATGTAAAGATGAATCTGCCGCAACTCGTATATGCTTCACCAAAGCGATATTCCCTATCTCCCGTCCGTAGAGGGCGACATCCTCAGCGTTGCGAAAAAGCCCAAAGACACCTTCGGGTGTCTTTGGGCTTTTACTTGGCAACCTCAGCGTGTGCCGTTTTTATATATTCTTTTCAGAGTATGGATTATTGACATAAAAGCTACAGGCGCTATACTTGAACCAACGATATACCCGTTTGGAAAATCAATAATAGAATATCTTAACACAGACAGATAACCGATCACCATCGCAACCAATAAAAACACAGCGTATATGTCAATCACCTTAGCCGAGGCAAATGGATTTTTTCTGAACAAAACAAACATAAAATAAAGAAACACATACACAATAGTCACAACCAACGGAGCCGCGAGGGCTAATGAAAGCTTATCCTCGATGTTTGAAAAACAAAGGAACAAAACATAAGGAACGATCGCCAACATCAAACAAATAATTGTAATTATTTTAGAGTGTTGCACAAGATACTCTAACATTGTGCGCAATTTTGTTTTGGGTGCTTTATCCTCGGAAATAGCCTTATATAGCTCTTCAATGGTAACGCCGAGCTCCCTTGCAAGCGGAAGCATTAATTCCGTAGACGGATATGCGCCGCCGTTTTCCCAACGAGATACCGCCTTATTTGTTACGCCAAGCTTTTCCCCAAGCTGACTTTGAGACAAGCCCTTTTTCTCTCTTAATTCGCAGATGTAATTACCAAAACTATAATTATTCATAACGACCTCCTGTACCGTGTGCCTCCATTATATCACGAGCAGACATGTTTTTCAACAAAAACCTCAAAAAACAGCTATCTACAAATGGTAGAAATGCTTATTATGCGGTTATTATAGCACTTTTTGCAGCAAATGTAAAGATTAACATTATAGATAAAGGCAGTTTTCCCCCTTATCCCGAAGGAAGAAGCGAGGAAACGGGATTCTGAACCTTTACACACGCTTCGCGTGGTGCAGGATCAGAACCCTCTGTGCCCCAGCCAAACAAAAAAGCCACCCGATTGGGTGGCTTCTGTTTGGCTGGGGCACAGGGATTCGAACCCCGGAAGTGACGGAGTCAGAGTCCGTTGCCTTACCGCTTGGCGATGCCCCAAAATATTACATTTGTCTTGACGACCTATGTATTATATCAAAAAGAAATCGGTTTGTCAATAGCTTTTTAAAATTTTTTAAATCTTTTTTTCATTTCCCTATCATTATCTCCACAAAAAACAAGTTATATTCTCTGCACCCCGCCAAATTACTTGATTTTTGTCACCAAAAACTCTTGAAATCGAGAAAAGCCACTCAAAAATTACTACAATTTATCATAAGTTTACATTTACATTATTTTTTCGTTACATTTTTTGCACTCAATATGGTAAAATAAAGAATGGATGCGTTTGCACCCAATATGTAAATTTGAAAACAATTCAACATACGCAGAAAAATGAAAGGATTAAAAAATGGGACTTTTTGAAATTTTAGAGCTTGTCTGCGGCCTCGCCCTCTTCCTTTACGGAATGGACGTAATGGGCAACGCGCTGAAAAAAAGCGCAGGACGTAAGCTCAAAACAATCTTAGGCAACCTTACCTCAAGTAAGATCAAAGGATTTTTACTGGGTCTCGGTGTCACGGCAATAATTCAGTCCTCCTCCGCCACGACAGTAATGGTCGTCGGCTTCGTAAACTCGGGAACAATGCTGCTCTCCCAGGCGATCAGCGTCATACTCGGCGCAAACCTTGGAACCGCGGTCACCGCGTGGCTTACAGCACTTAACAGCCTCGGAAACTCCGATGCTGTGTCTGCTGTAGCATTCCTCGACTATCTCACCCCTGACTTCTGGATGCCTATTCTCGCGCTTATCGGAATAGCTCTCATAATGTTCGCAAAAAGAGACAAGCAGAAGGACATCGGTACGATCCTCGTAGGATTCGCCGTGCTTATGGTAGGTATGAGCACCATGTCGGGTGCTGTTGCAGGACTTAAAAACGACCCCGATTTCGCAAAGATACTCACTATCTTCGATAACCCCATCGTCGGTGTTCTCGTCGGTACGGTTCTTACCGCTATAGTTCAGTCCTCGTCTGCATCGGTCGGTATCCTTCAGGCGCTTTCGGTAACGGGAGGAATAAGCTTCGGTATGGCTATCCCGATCGTTCTCGGTCAGAATATCGGTACCTGCGTAACCGCAATGCTCTCCGCACTCGGCGCAAACAAGAACGGTAAGAGAACGGCAGTTGCCCACCTCTTCTTCAACGTAATCGGCGTGGTCTTCTGGCTCTCGATGTACTACCTCGTCGGCTGGATCCTAAACCTTGTGGGTGTAATTGATATATTCAAGCTTGCCGAAGCAGCTATCGATCCCTTTGGCATCGCCATCGTTCATACGGCCTTTAAAATTCTCGCTATCGCTCTTATGTGGCCCTTCACCAAGCTTCTCGAAAAGCTTGCATGCGCTATCGTCAAGGGCGACGACAAAAAGGGCGACGAATACACCTCCATGCTTGACGAGCGTCTTCTCGACACTCCCTCGGTCGCTCTCGACCGTTGCCGTGTCGTAGCGGCTCAGATGGCAGAGCTTTCGATTCGTCCCTTGGAAAAGTCTATCTCCTTACTCGAAGAATACGATCCCAAGATCGCTCAGTCAATACGTGACGCAGAAGACAAGGTCGACGTCTACGAGGACGCGCTCGGATCTTACCTTGTAAAGCTTGCCTCACGCAGTATGGCAGAGGAAGATAGCGCCGAGATCACCAAGCTTCTTCACATGATCGGTGACCTTGAGCGAATCTCCGACCACTCGGTCAACATCGTCGAATCCGCAGAGGAGATCAAGGACAAGAATATTACCTTCTCCGAGCAGGCAATTCACGAGCTTGAGGTAATGTATAATGCAGTCAGAGAGATCAGCGAAATGACCGTAAAGGCATTTGTCGACACCGATATGGACTGTGCACTTTCGGTAGAGCCTCTTGAAGAGGTAGTTGACGACCTCAAGGATCAGATCAGAATTAATCACGTTATCCGTGTACAGAAGAGCCAGTGCACGATCGAGCACGGCTTCATCCTCTCGGATATTCTCACCAACCTTGAGCGTGTATCCGACCACTGCTCCAATATCGCGGGATGCCTCATCGAGATCTCCCGTCACCACGATGCGCTCGACCTGCACAATTATATGCACGAGCTCAAGGAAGCAGAAGGAACTCATTTCAACGAGCAGTACAAAAAGTACTCCGAGAAGTATTCCATCAATTCTTAATATCACACAAAAAATTAAAAACCGCTTGCGGAGCTCCGCAAGCGGTTTTCTTATATGATCTTATTTAAAATTACGCGATCGACCACGCGATAACTCGGTTTTTCACGCTCTCTGTAAGCTTCGCTGTGGTGTACAGCGGGCATTCCCGCCTCAGCGTATTTTTCAAGGAAAGCTCGCCACTCATCAAGCGAAAATGACAACTCAAGCTTGCTAAAACAAGCCTCGGCATCGTCAAGATATCCCGCAAGGACCTCTTTGCCGCCATTTTTCACTCTCGCCGACTCGGCAAACGCGTCAAACAAAACCTCCCTCGGCAATCCGCGAAACTTCCAAATGCCAAGATCGACTCGACAAAGCTCATCGGTCAAAAATTCGATCAAATCCCCGTCTCTTGCCTCAACCTTATCAAATTCAGCGTCAAAATATCTCCTCGCCGCTTCAATATCAGCGAGCAGATGCTCCGCACCAAGCGCCGCTTGATAACAAAACTTCACCACGTCCTGCGGCATAATACTCGGATGCTTTTTCGCGTGCAAAATAAAATATTCCTTAAAATCCATAAAACCCAACCAAATACCGAAAAAATCTTATCGTTTCACCACACGGCACTTTTCGATCCCGTAATATTTAAAGCAAGCGATCGCCCTCTCGTCTATCCTCTCGCCGCAAACAACGATCGGTATCGCAGGAGGACAGGAAACGGTTGCCGATGCAAGCACCTCGCCAAGCGCCTTGTAGACCAAGACCTCGCGCGAAGGTGACATCAAAGCCTGCCTTACCGACATAACTCTTTCTGCCTCCGCCAAGCTCGGCGCTTTTTCGAGTATCTCTTCCCTCTTTTCAATCGAGCAAAGCGCATCCGAAAGCAGCTTGATTCCACCCCTGTCAATCTCGGGCGTAAACATCATAACAACATAATCGGGATCTGAAAACTCGCACGCGATCCCCTTCTCCAAAAGCAGATTGGAGACCTCATAGCCGTAATATCCATAGCTCTTGGTCGCCAAGGTAAGCTTCATCGGCTCATCGCCAATGACCTCAAATCCTTTTCGGGCAAGCTCTTCCCTCAATTTCGCCACCTCGTCGCAAAAATCGGCAAGCCTCTCGCTGTATCCGTCACAAATATACAAATTCGCCATATCAAGAGACTGCAATATCAAATAAGACGGGCTGGTCGAAGCAAAAATCTGCATCGCCTGCTCCGCCATTTCTGAAAACAGCAACGGCGCGCCCTCGGAGATGTGCAAATATGCCCCTCCCGTCAGCACGGGCAGAGTCTTGTGCGCCGAATCACAGCAAATATCCGCACCAAGATCGATCGGATGACGCGACTCGGGCAAAAATTTAAGATAAGCTCCGTGCGCATTGTCGACCGCCAAAATTACACCGTATTTGTGACAGACCTCCGCCAATCCGCGCACGTCCGCCTCGTTTCCGAGATAATCGGGGCTCGTAATATAGACCGCCACGGGCTTTTCCTTCATTCCGGAGAGCCTTTCTTCAAGAGCCTCCGCACTCACGCGACAGCTCACAATACCGCCCTCGTCCGAGGAAAACATCCACTCAACGCGCGCGTCAACAAGCGCCACCGCCGACAAAAAGACTTTATGCGCGTTTCTTGCAGACAATATCAGCGGCTCCCTGCCAAGCTCTCTCGCATGCAGAGCGCACAAATAAATCATCGCCCGAATGCAAAGCGACGAGCCCTCGGTGGAATAAAGCGTCTTTTTCGTGCCGAAAAGCCCCCTTGCATTCTTCTCACTTTCGGATATTATCCCTCCGTCAAGCGAGTAAAGAACGTCCGCGCCCTCGATCTCGGTTATATCTCTGTCCTCAACACCGAGAAAACAAGCTCCCTTATGCCCGGGCATATGTAAACGAAGAGCGCCGTCGGCGCAGTATTTTTTAACAAAATCACAAATCGGAGTTTTCATAAAAATCACTTCGCACAAACGGCGTTCCTTTCAGATATATCAGTTTTCTTCCTCGTCAAGAGTCTTTGCGACCTCAAGCATAATAGCGCATTCCATTCTCTTCTTGAAGAGCTCACAGCCGTACTTGTAAACTCCGCGGACCGAACCCGTAGAGTGATAAGCATTCGCCGCGCAACCACCCGAGCAGTAAAGTCTTGCCCAGCAATCGCGGCATTCGGGGCGCGAGTAGACGTTGCACGACGCAAAATCGCATTGTGCCTCACGGTTGGTAACTCCGTCCCAAACGTTTCCGAGCTTGAATTTCTCCTCGCCAACGAACTGATGGCAGGGATAAAGATCGCCCCAAGGCGTGACCGCCATATATTCGGTGCCCGAGCCGCAGCCCGAGATGCGCTTATAAATACAAGGACCGCCCTTGAGATCGATCATATAGTGATAGAAGGTAAAGGGATTGCCCTCTCTGTGTCGCTTCAGCATAAGCTCGGCGAGCTTTTCGTACTGATCAAGCACGATCGGCAGATCCTCCTTCGTCAGCGCCGAGGGATCGTCCTCTGCCGCAACGACGGGCTCCATAGAAAGCTCGGTAAATCCAAGCTCCAGCATCTTCTCAATATCCTTGAGAAAATCGGGATTTGCATGGGTAAAAGTGCCGCGCATATAATAATCCTTACCGCCGCGCGCCTCAACGAGCTTCTGGAACTTGGGAACGATCTTCTCCCAGCTTCCGTTGCCTGCATAGTCGACACGGTAGCGGTCGTGTACCTCTTTTCTTCCGTCGAGACTGAGCACCACGTTAGAGCATTCCCTGTTCGCAAAATCGATCACGTCGTCATCGATCAGAACACCGTTGGTCGTAAGAGTAAAGCGGAAATTTTTGCCCGCCTCCTTCTCGATCGAACGCGCGTAAGCAACAAGCTGCTTGACCACGTCAAAGTTCATCAGCGGCTCACCGCCGAAGAAGTCGACCTCCAGATTATGCCTGCCCTTTGAGTTTTCAATAAGAAAATCAAGCGCTCTCTTGCCGACCTCAAAGCTCATAAGTGCTCTGTCGCCGTGATATTTTCCCTGACTTGCAAAGCAATACGAGCAGTTGAGATTGCAGGTGTGAGCGATATGAAGGCAAAGCGCCTTGACAACGCCCGCGCTCTTTTCCTTGAGCTTGCCCGCCATAGACTCGAAATTGTCGGGAGAAAAGAGCTTGCCCTCTGCCTTGAGCGCCTCAATGTCCTCAAAGCAACCCTCAAGCTCCTCGCGCGTGACCGTCTCGTCGGACGCGTACTTTTCAAGCATCGCCGCGATTATTTCTTCTTTAGAGCAGCTCTCATACATCTCAATAACGTCGTAAACAACCTCGTCCACAACGTGAACCGAGCCCGAGCAGATGTCAAGCACGATATTCAGCCCACCCAATTTATAACAATGTACCATATTTATTAACTCCAAAACAAAAACTTATAAAACAGTGCTATGGGGGAAGGATTCTTCCTTCCCCCACAATCTTCCTCAAGGATTAACCAAATCGAAGAAAAATTTCTCAAGACAAGGCGCACCAGAGAAAGCAAAGCGCAGACGTAGTTCCCTACGTCAAGCTGCTTTCGAGGACAGCAAGCATAGCTTGCGTGTGGAAACGCAGTATTGGGGAATTTTTCAAAGATTTATTACTTTTTGTTTTCGCACTGCTGGTTTGCTATACCGCAAGAGGTCTTGCAAGCAGACTGGCAAGAGGTCTGGCATTCGCCACAGCCACCGTTCTTCGCGGTCTCGCAAAGATTCTTTGTATCAAGTGTCTTAATACGCTTCATAGCATTTATCCTCCGATAAATATAGATTTATGGATACATTATATCACAGAGTTCCGCATAAGTCAATAACATAGCAAAATTTTTTTTGCTTTTTTCTCCAAGTGAAAGAAAAAACCAACCTCCAGGAAGGTTGACATCGCCGTCGACAAATGGTATAATTAAATCAATACAAATTTATCGGATCATCAAACAAAACGGAGGAAAATATGAATAAAACCAAGCTTTCCCGCCGCTTTTGGCTCTCATTGGCACTATTTGGCCTGATGGGCCAGATCGCGTGGGTCGTTGAGAATATGTATCTCAACGTCTTTATGTATAAGATGTTCAATGCCTCGGCGGCGGACATCTCAAATATGGTCTCTGCAAGTGCGATCGCGGCGACCTTGACGACGGTGCTCGTAGGCGCACTGTCGGATAGAGTCGGCAAAAGGAAGGTCTTTATCTGCGGAGGATATATCCTCTGGGGACTTTCAATCTTTGCGTTCTCGCTTCTTAAGATAGACATACTTGAAGGCATCTTCCCCACAGTCAGCGGTGCGGCGCTCGGCATTACCCTGACGATCGTGCTCGACTGCGTAATGACCTTTTTCGGCTCGTCGGCAAACGATGCGGCATTCAACGCCTGGTTGACCGACAGCACAGACAATACCAACCGTGGCAGCGCGGAGGGCATCAATGCGATGATGCCGTTGGTGGCAATTCTTGCCGTGTTCGGCGGCTTTATGGCGTTCGACCTGAACAAGAGCGAAAGCTGGACGCTCATATTCACTATCATCGGTGCGGCAACGCTCGCGATCGGTATCCTCGGTATCTTCATCATCGAAGAAAAAGAGGTCAAGCCGTCCCAAACGGGATATTTCAAAAACGTCGTCTACGGATTTTTACCGTCAACAGTCAAAACAAATCCAAGCTTCTATTTCTACCTCGCCGCATTCATAATCTTCAATATCTCGATACAGATATTTATGCCCTACCTCATAATATACTACGAGGTATCGCTCGCCATGTCGAACTACGTACTGATAATGGCTCCCGCGATCATTATCGCGTCGGTATTCACAGCGTTCTGGGGCAGAGTTTATGACAAAAAGGGCTTCTCTCTCACCTGCGCCTTCTCTCTGATCTGGCTGTCGGCAGGATATATCGTTCTGTTCTTCTTCAAACACACGGTTCCCGTATTCATCGGCTCGCTCTTTATGATGTGCGGATATCTCGCGGGAATGGCGGTCTTCGGTGCAAAGATCCGCGATCTGACCCCCGAGGATAAGGCAGGACGGCTTCAGGGCGTAAGAATATTCTCGCAGGTTCTCGTGCCCGGCGTGGTCGGACCCTTTATCGGCAAAACAATACTTTCCAACGCCGAAAAAATAGTCAACAACGACGGTACCGAGTCCTTCGTGCCAAGCGCCAACATATTCCTCGGTGCTCTCATCCCGATAATCATTCTTGCGCTCGTTCTCCTGCTCACAAAAAAGAAGCCAACACTCAAAACCGATCTAAAAACTCCCTTTGAGGACGACGAGACAAGCAATTGGACCGAGCACCCCAACCCACAGATGAAACGTGACACCTATATGTCCCTCTGCGGCGATTGGCATCTCTCCGTTCTCAAAAAAAGTAACGAGACCGACCTTGGAAGCATCAAAGTCCCCTTTCCGCCCGAATCAAGACTCTCGGGCATAAACAGAACCCTCAAAAAAGGCGAAAAATACGTATACCGAAAGTCCTTTTCCCTCCCCGAAAATATGCAATTCGGCAAAACGCTGCTCCACTTCGGAGCAGTCGATATGATCGCCAAGGTGAGCCTGAACGGTAAAGCAATCGGCGAGCATACAGGCGGCTACCTCCCCTTTTCATTCGACATCACCGAATATCTGCGCGACGGAGAAAATGCAGTCACCGTCGAGGTAACAGACCGCTTCGACAAGGATCAAGCGTGGGGCAAGCAAAGAAAAAAACGCGGCGGCATGTGGTACACCGCAACAAGCGGCATCTGGCAGTCGGTCTGGCTTGAATCCGTGCCCCAAAATTATATCCACTCTCTTAAAATAACCCCCTCCCTCCACAGCGTCACGATCGAGACCGAGGGCGGCGAGACCGAAAAGCTCGTCACTCTCACAAGCTCGGGCATATCGTATAAATTCAGCGGCAACAAAGCAACGATCGAGATCGATTCCCCTCATCTCTGGTCGCCCGAGGACCCCTACCTCTACGAATTCACTCTCGAATGCGGCGCCGACAGGATAAACTCGTATTTCGCCCTCCGAACCGTCGGAATCAAAAAGATCAATGGCAAAAGCTACATCTGCCTCAACGAAAAGCCCTATTTCTTCCACGGACTGCTCGACCAAGGCTATTTCAGCGACGGCATCTACACCCCCGCCTCCCCGAAAGGCCTTGAAAACGACGTTCTGCAAATGAAAAAACTCGGATTTAATATGCTCCGTAAGCACATCAAGATCGAGCATTCGCTCTTCTACTATTACTGCGACAAGCACGGAATGATCGTATTTCAGGATATGGTCAACAGCGGCGGCTATAGCTTCCTGCTCGACACCGCCCTGCCCACAATCGGCATCAAAAAGGGACTTGACCGCCCCGCCCCCAAGAGCCGACGCAAAATATTCGAGGAAAATAGCGCCGAGACCGTTTCGCTCTTCTATAACCATCCCTCCGTTTGCTACTATACGATATTCAACGAAGGCTGGGGACAATTTGATGCAGACGGAAACTACAAGCGCCTCAAAGCGCTCGATCCCACAAGAGTCTGGGATGCCACTTCGGGCTGGTTCATCGAAAAGGAAAGCGACGTCGTCAGCGAGCACGTTTATTTCAAAAGCCTCGACCTCAAAAACCACCCCGACCGCCCACTCGTGCTCTCGGAATTCGGCGGCTACGCCCACAAAGTCGCAGACCACGCCTTCAACCTCGATAAGACCTACGGCTACTCAAAGCACGACGATCACGAAAGCTTCGCCTCAGCACTCGAGAATCTCTATCACAATGAGGTAATCCCGATGATAGACCGTGGACTTTGCGCCACTGTCTATACGCAGGTAAGCGACGTCGAGGACGAGACCAACGGGCTCATCACCTACGACCGTCAGCACCTCAAGGTCGATCCCGAGAGAATGAAAGCAATTTCGGACGACGTTTTCCGTGCCTTCAACTCACAATTTGAGCAATAAAACTGAAAAACCCCAAAAGCCCCGAAAAATCGGGGCTTTTTTCAACCGCAAGTTGTCGTAATATGTATAAATCGTATTGACTTTCCCTCGGAAATATGTTAGAATAAAGTTTAATAACTTTATTTTCAGAAACACAGATAGGAGGGATTTGTTTGATATTCGGAAAGCACATAAACCGATATTATCTCAAATACTTGCCCATGCTGCTATTGGGCGCACTTGCGCTGTTCCTCGTGGACTATATGCAGCTGGTCATCCCGGAGCTTTACGGAGCAGTCGTCGAAGGAATCGAGAACGGCTACGTAGTTGATTCCGCAACCGACATCGTGTATGATTTCAATTTGAATTATGTTTTAGATCACATTTGTCAGCCTATGCTCTTCGTCATACTGTCGCTCGTTTTCGGCAGATTTTTATGGCGAGTCTGCTTCTTCGGCGCAGGCATAAAGCTCGAGACAGATATGCGCGAGAGAATGTTCGATCGCTGCAAGGATCTCTCCCAGCAATATTATCAGGTCAATAAGGTGGGCAATATGATGTCCTTCTTCACCAACGACCTCGACACCGTGCAGGAGTGCTTCGGCTGGGGAATTATGATGTTTTTCGACGCAGTCGTGCTCGGCATCCTCGCGATAATAAAAATGATGAGAATGAACCCTCTCCTCACTCTGCTCTGTATGATCCCGATGGTACTCCTTCTCGCCTGCTCGCTTATCGTCGGCAGATATATGAGCAAGAAGTGGGAAAAGAGACAGGAGGCATTCTCAATGCTCTCCGACTTCTCACAGGAGACCTTCGCGGGAATCGCAGTGGTCAAAGCCTTCGTCAAGGAGGCTCACGAGCTGCTCGAATTCAAGAAACTCAGCAAGAACAACGAGGACAGAAACGTAGAGTACACAAAGCTCTCCGTGCTTCTTCACGTAGCGCTTACCCTTCTTATAGAATCTGTCGTCTGCGTTATCCTCGGCTACGGCGGATACCTCGTATTTTCCGAGACCTTTAAGGCGGCACAGCTCGTCGAGTTCATCGGTTACTTCAACGCAATAATCTGGCCTATCATGGCAGTTTCCGAGCTTATCGGAATGCACGCGCAGGGCAAGGCATCGCTCAACCGTATCAGCGAGCTGCTTGACTCCACCCCCGACGTGTTTGACAAGCCCGAGGTTGAGGATGTTCCCGAGATACACGGCAACATTGATTTCAAAAACCTCACCTTCCGCTACCCCGATGGAGAGTTCGACGTGCTCCGCGATGTCAGCTTTTCGATCAAGGCAGGCGAAAACGTAGGAATTATCGGTCGAACGGGCTCGGGAAAGACTACGATCGTCGATCTCATTCTTCGCACCTATAACGTGCCCGAGGGAACCGTGTTCATCGATGGCAAGGACGTCAATTCGATCCCGATAAAGACGGTTCGCGCAGGCGCGGCATACGTTCCGCAGGATAATTTCCTGTTCAGCGATACCATCGAAAACAACATAAGCTTCGCGACCGACGGAGGAACCTACGACGACGTCGAATTCGCCGCAAAAATGGCGGACGTCCACGACAACATCGCCGAATTTCCCTTGAAATATCAGAGTGTCCTCGGTGAGCGAGGCGTTACCGTTTCGGGCGGACAGAAGCAGCGAATTTCTATAGCACGCGCGCTTATGAAAAACGCTCCGATCCTCATTCTCGACGACTCGGTCTCCGCAGTCGACGTCAAGACAGAAAAGGCGATACTTGAAAACCTCCGTCAGATGAGATCGGGCAAAACGACCCTGCTGATCGCCCACCGAGTCAGCACTATCGAGCAGATGGACAAAATAATCTTCGTAGACGACGGCAAGATAGCCGCAGTCGGCAAATATTCCGAGCTTTACGAGACCTGCGAGGATTTCAGAAATCTGGTCGACCTGCAAAAGCTTGACGGCGCAGAGGACGAAGACACGCCCCGTGTAAGCGACGGAAAGGAGGCGGATGAAAATGTATAATATTTATCCCATTCTTATCGTCGGCGCTATTATCGGCGCGTTCGCGACTATATTCATCATCGCATTCGCGACTATGAAGGACAAAAAGGAAGCCATCGGATTCGACCGCGACATGAAGGACTCGGTCATCATCAAGAGGCTTCTGAAATATGCAAAGCCCTTTTGGCCGCAGTTCCTTTTCGTGCTCGTGCTTATGATCTTTTCGATCGCACACGAAATAATATCTCCGCTTATTATGGGTGATATCATCGATATGGTGGGCGAAGGAAGCTTCGAGCTCCTCGATCTTTATACGCGCATCATCACCTACGCAGCAATACTTTTAGTGTCGCTGATAAGCACCTATTTCCAATCGATCATTCTTCAAAAGACGGGACAGCGTATAGTCTCCAACATCCGCGAAGACCTTTTCCAGCATATTGAGGGACTTTCGCACGATCAGCTCAATAAGATCCCCGTCGGAACGCTGGTCACGAGAGTTACCAACGATACCAACGCGATCTCGAT
>CAZQLJ010000020.1:0-14919 GCA_964594085.1 uncultured Clostridium sp. | reverse complement strand
GGCGGCTACGGCGACGTGTGGTACGTTATGCAGAGCGAGACCTATTGGATAAAGGCGTGGGTCGCGTGCGGCGAATATGAAAAAGCAAAGGAAACACTTGACGCAATGCTTTACTACGGAATGACCGAGGAGCATATTGTCGCGGAGCGTTATTGCTCGATAAATCCTTGGTATAATCCGTGGCAGCCAAACGGAAGCGGATCGTCAAGAGTGCTTGAGATGATGCTTACGTATTTTGGTAAAAGAGCTTAATCATAGGAGTTTTTATGAAACACAGCGATAAGATAAAGCAGGAATTTATCTCTCCGTCGGCAGAATACCGCGGCAAGCCGTTCTGGTCGTGGAACGGAGAATTGCGAGGCGAGGAGCTTGTTCGTCAGGCACATATTATGAAGGAAATGGGACTCGGCGGATACTTTATGCACTCACGCGCGGGACTTATAACCGAGTATCTCGGTGACGAGTGGTTTGAGCTTATAAATCAGGTAGCTGATACCGCAGAGGCGGACGGAATGGAGGCTTGGCTCTACGACGAGGACAGATGGCCATCGGGGTCTGCGGGCGGAAAGGTGACCGTCGATCCGCAGTACCGTATGAAGTCGCTTTACGTCTACGAGTCGGACATTGACAGAGTAGATTGGAACGATGAGTCTATAGCCTTGTTTATTGCAAAAATAGACGGAATTGATCTTTGGACTTACGAAAAACTCGACAATATCTCCTCGACGGAGGGTGCCGCAGAGGCACTTGCCGAAGCTATTGAAAGACTGTCAGATTCTTGCGAGAGCTTGCCGGGAAAATGGCGAGCGCTCC
The DNA here is from genome assembly GCA_964594085.1 of uncultured Clostridium sp. Classification (GTDB taxonomy): domain Bacteria; phylum Bacillota; class Clostridia; order Oscillospirales; family CAG-272; genus SVTX01. The sequence continues at coordinate 14,106 of CAZQLJ010000020.1, read as the reverse complement.
GCTTTGCCGTCGTGCCCGATCCGTGTAACTCAAACTACAACGGAACGACCTACATAGATACGATGAGCCGTAAGGCGACCGACAAGTTTATCGAAATGACTCACGAGGAGTATAAAAAGCGTTGCGGCGACCGTCTCGGCAGAAGCATCAAGGGTATTTTTACCGATGAGCCGCACCGTGGTCATTGCCTTGATAACCGCAGGGAAGCTGACGGAGTCATTTCTTGCGCGATGTGTTGGACCGACGATATTTTCGAGGAATTCCGCCACCGCTACGGATATGACCCCGAGCCGATGATCCCCGAGCTTTTCTATCGCCCGAGGGCAGAGAAGGTCGCTCCGATAAAGCTTCACTATATCGACCTTGCCGACTCTCTCTTTCTTGAACGCTTCGCCAAGCCGATCAACGATTGGTGCGAGAATAACGGCATAATTTTCACAGGTCACGTGCTCCACGAGGACAGCCTTATGAATCAGACCGTTCCCGAGGGCTCGCTTATGCGCTTTTACGAGTATATGGGATACCCTGGAATAGATTGTCTTTCCGAGCATAACCGTTGCTATTGGATAGTCAAGCAGCTTTCTTCGGCGGCGCGTCAGCTCGGCAAAAAATGGCTGCTTTCCGAACTCTACGGATGCACGGGGTGGCAGTTTAATTTCAAATCTCATAAGGCAGTCGGAGATTGGCAGGCTTTATTTGGAATAAATCTCCGTTGTCAGCATCTGTCGTGGTACACAATGGAGGGCGAATCCAAGAGAGACTACCCCGCGTCGATATTGCATCAGTCGCCGTGGTATAAGGATTACTCCAAGGTCGAGGACTATTTCGCGCGCTTCGGTCTCGTTATGTCCGAGGGAGAAGCAGACTGCGACGTTTTGCTTCTCAATCCGATCGAGTCGGTCTGGAGTCAGGCGTATATCGGATGGTCGAATTGGATATACAACGTCTCAGAGGATGTCGCACCGTATGAGCAGAGATATGAGCGTATCTTCCATATTCTTGCCGATAATCAGATAGATTTTGACTACGGCGAGGAAGAGATGATGTCGCGTATGGCATCGGTAGAGCTTGACGACGAAGGCAAGCCGATCTTAAGGGTCGGAAAAGCTCGGTATCACGTAGTGATAGTGACGAATATGCTGACTATAAGACCGACAACTCTTGCTCTGCTCAAGAGCTTTATCGAGCAGGGAGGAAAGGTCATCTTCGCAGGCGATATTCCCGCATACGTTGATGCTGTAGCCTCCGATGAGCCCGAAAAACTCTCAAATTCATGTGGAGCAATAAAGGTAGGCTTTGATGAGCAAGAAATAGTCACGGCAGTGCGTGCAAACAGCTTCGCTTACGTCAATGTCAATAATGCATACGGGAATACCGAAGAATCGGTCTTTGCCCAAGTGAGAAAGGACTTTGGCGAAGACGGATATGCCGTCGTCGTTCTAAATACCGACAGAGAATTTTCAAAAGAAAATCTGACACTGACGCTCTCGGTGCCCAAAAACTATTATGTTCAGGAATGGGATCTTGAAATGGGTGAGAGATTCGACGCGTCGGTTATTTCAAAGTACGACGGCAGAGAGATCAGCGTTTACTTTGAGCTCGATGCGGCAGGTACAAAATGCTTTGTTTTCACTCCAGAAAAAGAGGAGCTTGAGTCGCTCAAGGCTTGGGATACCGTGGCAGAGGCTACGATAACGGGTGATTTCGAATACACAGCCGACGAGCCGAACGTCTGCGTTTTAGATTGGGTAAAATGGCGTTGGAAGGACGGCGAATGGCATAGCGAGACCGAGGTCTTGCGCGCAGATCGCGAGATACGCTCGAATATTGGCATAGAGTGGCGCGGGGGCGAGATGCTTCAGCCTTGGTATGCCAAGCTCAACGATACAAAAAAATACGGTGAGCTTCAGCTTGAATACGAATTTTATATTGACACTTTACCCGACGGAGAGATATTTCTCGCGGGAGAGCGCCCCGAATTCAATTCCTATAAGATCAACGGAGTCAGCCTAAAAAACGAGAATATAAACGACTTTTGGATAGACGATTGCTTCAAGCGTATGATGATCCCCGAGGGCGCATTGAAGATCGGCAAAAATACGGTGACAGTCGACGTGACGTTTATGCGCACGACCAACGTCGAGGCTCTGTATATTGTCGGAGATTTCGGTGTGAGGATCGAGGGCAGGAAGAGAAGTCTTACTGCGTCTCCCGAGCTTATCGGTTGTGAAAACTACGCAAGCTACGGTATGCCGTTTTACACGGGAAGCATCACCTATCGTCTGACAGCAGAGCACTATGCAGACGTTCTGGGTGCGGACGGCAACGAAGCCGACCGAATAGTTATTTCTCCCGAGCATTTTACAGGCAGCTGCGTCAAGGTGACTGCGCTTGGAAAGACGACGGTTCTCGGTTGGGATCCGTACGAGGCTGACGTGACCGAAGCATATCGTGCAGGTGCGCCTATCGACGTCACCGTGGTCGGCACGCGACGCAATTTGTTCGGACCGTTGCACCAGTATCCCGCTATCGTGGGGGCATACGGCCCCGGTAACTTTGTGACCGACGGAGATGCCTGGATGGACGGTTACAGTCTTATCGACAGCGGACTGACGGGTATTGTATTTAAAGCGCAGAGCAAAAAATAATAAAATTTAAAAATCAGGAGCAAGGACATGCGTCCTTGCTCCATTTTGCATTTTTTGGAATAAAAATGTTCAATTTGTATAAAAATCTATTAATTTGTTTGTATTTTTCTATTGAATTTTTCGCTATTTAATGATATAATTATTAACGGGCGTATAAAGTAAGCCTTTTTGGTTATAAGATACGACTGAAAAATAACGTAAAATTAAAACGACGTTTTAGGAGGATCGTTTTTTATGAGTGATACTAAAAATTTCGGATTTAAGCACAAGGCGGGAGTGATCATGCCTGTCAGCAGTCTGCCCTCAAAGTACGGCATAGGCAGCTTTGGCAAGGCGGCACACGATTTTATTGATTTTCTCGACGCTACAGGGCAAAAATGTTGGCAGGTATTGCCTCTTAACCCCACGTCTTATGGGGATAGCCCGTATCAGTCACCCTCGTCCGTTGCCGGAAATCCGTATTTTGTAGACCTTGACATTCTTGCAAAAAAAGGACTTTTGTTCAAAGAAGAGCTTGACGCGCAGAAAAATGACTCCGAAAAAATTGATTACGGAAGACTCTTTAACGTAAGATATTTTGCTCTCCGCATGGCGCACTTCCGCTTCAAGCCCGATGCAGAATATAAAAAATTTGTAAAGAACAACGCCTCGTGGCTCGAGAATTACGCGCTCTTTATGGCGCTCAAGACTCGCTATAATTATTGCCAGTGGACCTATTGGGACGAGGAGCACAGAAACTACCAAAAGGCTATCACCCATAAAGCAGAATTTGAGGAAGAAATGTCGTTCTGGCGTTGGGTACAGTATGAGTTTGCGGCTCAGTGGAAGGAGATCGTTCGTCACGCTCACGAAAAGGGAATAATGATCATCGGAGATATGCCGATATACGTAGCTCACGACAGTATGGACGTCTGGGCGGCTCCCGAGCAGTTCTTACTTGATGAAAATTACAATCCCACGGTGGTCGCAGGCTGTCCCCCCGACGGATTTTCTCCCGACGGACAGCTCTGGGGCAACCCGATATATAACTGGGAGCTTATGGAGAAGGACGGCTTTAAGTGGTGGATAGACCGAGTTGGCTCGGCATTTAAGCTTTACGACATTCTCCGAATCGACCACTTCCGCGGCTTTGCGGGATATTATAACGTGCCCTACGGCGAGACGACCGCGAGAAACGGAAAATGGGATTCCGCCCCGGGAATTGCGCTTTTCCGCGCGATTGCCGATAAATATCCAAAGGCGAAGATCATCGCAGAGGACCTTGGTTTTATTACCGAGGACGTGCGTGAGCTCCTTACCGATACAGGCTTCCCGGGAATGAAGATGTTGCACTTTGCATTCTACGATGAGAACAGCGAGTATCTGCCGAGAATGTTTGAGACCAAGAATTGCGTAGTCTATGCGTCCTCCCACGATTCCGACTGTACTTACACGTGGGTAAGGAACCTTTCGGGCGACGCTAAAACGAGATTTAATAAGGAATGTCCTCACACCAAGGGACAGAGCCGCACGTACGATCTTATCGAATTTGCATTCAACAGCATCGCAAACCTTGCGATAGTTCCCATGCAGGATTATCTCGAGCTTTCCAACGAGGAGGGAAGAATGAACACCCCCTCGACCGCAACGGGCAACTGGGCGTGGAGAATAAGCTCGCGATATAATACGGCAAAGCTTCGCGACAGAATGCGCGACCTTGCCGTTAAAACCAAGCGTAACAAGTAAAGGTTGATATTAAGGAGACAAATATGAAAAAGACGCTTCGATACTTATCTTTTATACTTGCGTTAATAATGTTACTTTCGGTTGGGCTGACCGCGTGTGATTCATCGGGTAACGGCACCGAGGAAACGACCACCTCGAAGTCGGAAAACGATACACCCAAGGAAGAGTATCATCTTCCTTTGGAGGATGGATACAATCAGCTTACTTTTTATTGGACTTATAACGGCACTTATGAAAACTGCGATATGTGGATCTGGTGGGGAGACAAAGCAGGTCAAGGCTACGTTTTTCACGAATGTGAATACGGAGCAAAGGTCGTCATCAATGTTCCCGAGGACGTAGAGCAGGTTGGATTTATAGTACGTAGGGATTGCTCCGATCCGGGCGGAAGCTCGTGGGGAAGCGCGACCAAGGATTTCGAGGAGGATAGGTTTGCCACTATCGAGGGTAAAGAGACCGTCATCTATCTGAAATCGGGCGTGCAGGACCAATTCAAAAGCTATGATGGAGGAAAAACTCTCGTAATGATAAGAGGATTTAAATTAGCAGGAATGTCAGACGAGCGAAAGATCAGCTACAGCATAACGCCCGCCGCGACTATTTCGAGCTACGATCAGGTAAAGGTGTATCAGGGAGATCGCGAGATCAAGGTAACGGGCATCTCTACCATGGGAAGACAGTCAAAGACGGGATATATCGAGGTCGATGAAAGCCTTGATCTCTCAAAAACGTATACCGTAAATATCGAAGGATACGGCGAGACAACTGTCATACCTATGGGCATCTTCGACAGCCAATATTTTGCCGACAATTATCACTATGACGGAACAGACCTTGGCGCTATCATAGATGGCGATACGACGACCTTCAAGGTATGGGCACCTACGGCTTCTAAGGTGGTTCTTAATCTGTTCGAGGCGGGCGACGGCGTTGATGCCTATAAGACCGTTGATATGGTCAAGGGCGATAAGGGCGTTTGGTCGCACACCGAGGAGTGCGGTCACGGTACCTACTATACCTATACGGTGACTACAGCCGTTGGAACTCAAGAGGCGGTTGACCCGTATGCAAAGGCGGCAGGAGTCAATGGCAATCGCGGAATGGTAGTCGATCTTTCTCTGACCGATCCTGAAGGATGGGAAGACTCAAAAGCGCTTGCAGATCCAATCACAAGCTATTCCGAGGCAATAATCTGGGAGGTTCACGTAAGAGACTTCTCGAACAAGATAGAATCTTCTCAGTATAAGGGCAAGTACCTCGCATTTACTGAAACGGGACTTGTTAACGAATACGGTATGCCCGTAGGTGTTGACTACCTCAAGGAGCTTGGCATCACTCACGTTCATCTCCTTCCCGTATACGACTACGCGACCGTAGACGAAAGCGACCCCAACGCTCCGTTCAACTGGGGATACGACCCCAAGAACTATAACGTCCCCGAGGGAAGCTATTCCACGGATGCGTACAACGGTGAGGTCAGAATAAAAGAATTCAAGGAAATGGTAATGGCGCTCCATAACGCAGGAATCGGTGTTGTTATGGACGTAGTTTATAACCACACTTACGATGCTAACAGTTCGTTTAACAGAATAGTTCCGTATTATTACTACAGATACACCGAAACGGGTGCAAATTCTTCCGCAAGCGGCTGCGGTAACGATACCGCCTCGGAAAGATATATGTACGGTAAATTTATGGTAGAATCCACTTCTTATTGGGTAGAGGAATACGGACTTGACGGACTCAGATTTGACCTTATGGGTCTGCACGATGTTGAAACTATGCAAGAGGTCGAGAGTGCAGTCCACACCATCAATCCGAATGCTATCATCTACGGAGAAGGCTGGAAGATGGGCTCAACGATCGATTCAAGCCCGCAGGCAAATCAGTCCAATATAAGTCAGATAACCCCCACGGGCGATGCTATCGGCTCGGTTGCGGTCTTTAACGACGTTATGCGCGACGGCTTGAAGGGAAGCGTGTTTGATAAAGCGGCGCAGGGATATATCAACGGAGATGCAAACAGCTACAATCTCAAGAAGGTCATTTTCAGTATGGACGGTGCGGCTACGAGTGGATTTGGCTGGCAGGTTGACAATTCCATGGTCATAAACTATATGAGCGCGCACGACAACAATACGCTGTGGGATAAGCTTCTGCTTTCCAACCCCAACGCAACGGACGATGCGAGAAATAAGATGAATAATCTCGGCGCGGCAATAATCCTTATGTCAAAGGGAACTCCGTTCTGGCAGGCGGGCGAGGAAATGCTCAGAACCAAGGACGGCGACGAGAACAGCTACAAGTCGAGCGACGAGATAAATAATATTGATTGGTCAGTGCTTAAGGAAGGCAACCGTGAGTATGAAACTATGCTCTACTACAAGGGCTTGATCGAACTTCGCAAGACCTACGGCATCTTTTCGAATAACGAAACCGTAATAAGCTACGAGGAGCTTGGCAGCGGTGTTGCAGTAGTCACCTTTGACGACGGAAACGGCGGTAAGGCGATCGTGCTCATCAATCCTCATGCACAGAATCTTCCTTGCACCCTTGAGGGCGAGTGGAATCTGGTGGCTGACGGAGAGCAGGCGGGATCGGCAGTGCTTGCTCGAGAGAGTGGCTCTGTCACCGTTGACGGAATAAGCGTAAGAATTTACGTTAACGATACTCTCATTAAGTAATTTTCATAGTCCCCACCTTATATCAAAAAAGGTGGGGACTGTGCGGAACGGAGAATATATGAAAAACTTTATCTTAAAGCTTATATTTTGCGCGATTTTCATAGGTATAACGGTTAGCTTTGCCGCTTGTAACGATCAGAGCAACGACTGGAGACCTAATAACATAAAAACAAACGTAAGCTCCGACACGCTCTACGTAGAGAAGGTGGAAAATCTTACCGACGAGTTCATTATGGGTATGGATGCGTCGTGCGTGCCCTCTCTCGAGGATAGCGGTGTTAAATATTACGACTATGACGGCACCGAAAAAGACGTGTACGAGATACTTAGTCAAAACGGCATAAATTATATCCGCGTTCGCATCTGGAACGATCCGTTTGATAAGAACGGAAACGGATACGGCGGCGGAAACTGTGATATACAGAATGCCATAGAAATCGGCAAGCGTGCGACCAAATACGGTATGAAGCTGCTTATCAACTTCCATTACAGCGATTTCTGGGCAGACCCCGCAAAACAGATGGTTCCTAAGGCATGGAAGGGAATGAATATCGATCAGAAATCCGAGGCTCTTTACGAATACACCAAGGAATGTCTTGAAATGCTTGTAGATGCGGGCGTTGACATTGGAATGGTGCAGATAGGAAACGAGACCAACGGATATATGTGTGGCGAATCGAGCAGCGCGCTCGGCGGTTGGAAAAAGATCACACAGCTTATGTCGGCGGGATCAAAAGCAGTCCGCGAGGTCTGCCCCGATGCGCTTGTGGCGATACATTTTGCAAATCCCGAAAAGGTGACTAATTACGTAAGCTACAGCAAAAATCTTGAATATTACGGAGTGGATTACGACGTTTTCGCGTCATCCTACTATCCTTTCTGGCACGGAACACTTGAAAATCTTTCCGAGGTGCTCTCAAACGTTGCCGAAACATATAACAAAAAGGTCATGATCGCCGAGACCTCATATGCCTTTACTGCAGAGAACACAGACCTTTACGGCAATACTATAGGAGACGGCGGCGGAATAGTCAAGGAATATCCCTTCACGGTTCAAGGACAGGCAAATCTCGTCCGAGACGTTATAGACACCGCAGTCAATAAGACTACCAACTGCATCGGCGTGTTCTATTGGGAAGGCACGTGGATATCGATCGGCAATGAAAGCTATGAAGAAAATCTCGCTTTGTGGGAGAAGTACGGCTCGGGCTGGGCAAGCTCTTATGCTGCTGACTACGACCCCGACGATGCGGGTAAGTGGTACGGCGGATGCGCGGTCGACAATCAGGCGTTTTTTGATCAAAACGGCAACGTGCTTGAGTCGTTGAAGGTCTTTGATCTTGTTAAAAACGGAAACAACGTAGAGTTAAAGGCAGACGCTATCGAGGACGTAGAGCTTATTATCGATCTCAACGGCGACATAGTCCTCCCCGATACCGTCAACGCGATAATGCTCGATAACTCAAAGCAGGCGATCTCGGTCGAGTGGAAGAACGTTGATATCGACGCTATGAAAAACGGCGGAGTTGCCAAATATACGATACACGGTACTGCGGGCGGAATGACCGCCACATGCTACGTTTCTATGGTTGAATACAACTTCCTTAAAAACTGGAGCTTTGAGGATGGCGATGTGGAATGGACTGCGACTGCAATAGGCAGCTTCGACGAATTGTACGTTGAGGACAAGGTCTCCGATTCCATTACGGGCACAAAGCACTATCACTTCTGGGGCGCGGCGGCAAATGCAGTCGAGTTCACCCTTGAGCAAGAGGTTGAGGGGCTTAAAGCAGGAAAATATAATTATTCGATCTCTATTATGGGCGGCGACGGCGGCGAGACCGACATTTACGCCTACGTCAAGATAAACGGTGAGATCGTTTATACCGCCGAGACAGAGATCACGGTGTATAACGAATGGCACACCGCCACGATAGAGAATATCGAATATAACGAGAGCGACAGTATCGTCGTCGGTATCTACGTAAAATGTGCAGGACCGAATGCTTGGGGCAAGATCGACGACGCGCTTCTCAATTCGGTAACTGAATGATCAGGTGATTAAAATGACGAAAACGAAAATTATTACTTTATTTTTGGCGGTTGTTATGGTATTTTCCAATCTGGCGATGTCGGGATGTAATAAAACGCCCGAGTCCAAGGTCGACCCCGTGGACGATAACTACAGAACCTTTTATCAAATATTCGTAGGCTCTTTTTCGGACTCTAACGACGACGGTTTTGGCGATCTTCGCGGCATAATCAACCGCATAGACTATCTCAACGATGGAAATATTAATTCGGGAAAGAGCCTTGGTGTGCAGGGAATATGGCTCTCGCCTATCTTTTCCTCGCCGTCGTACCACAAATACGACGCCAAGGATTATTATAAGATAGATTGGCGCTTTGGCGAGGAGTCTGATCTCGTTGAGCTTGTCGAGCTCTGTCACGAGCGTAACGTCAAGGTAATCCTTGACCTTGCCATCAACCACACCTCAAGTCAACATCCTTGGTTTATTGCCTTCAAGGATGCACGAATGAACGGCGACGTCGAAAACGAATATTACGATTATTATTCCTGCGTCACCGCGGAGGAAAAGGAGGGCGGCAAGTCCTATCAGAAGATCGCGGGTGTCGATTGTTATTACGAGTGTAACTTCTCAGGCGATATGCCCGAGCTCAACTTCGACAATCCCAAGGTAAGGGAAGCGACGCTTGATATCGCAAAATATTACCTTGCACTTGGAGTGGACGGCTTCAGATTTGACGCAGTCAAATATATTTACTACGGAGATACCGCAAGATCGGTAGAATTCTGGGAATGGTATATGGAGCAGCTTAAGGCGATCAAGCCCGACGTTTATTGCGTGGGCGAATGTTGGTCGGGCGAGACCGAGATCCTCTCGTATTACAGTGCGATGAATTGCTTTAATTTTGCTATAGCGCAAGCGGAGGGAGTCGTTGCAAAAGCCGCAAAGGGAAATAGCAACGTCTCGAACTACACAAACTATATAGAGTCTTTTCAGAATAAGATTCAGGCGGCGAACAAGGACGGAATGGCAATGTCGTTCCTCTCGAATCACGATATGGATAGAATATCGGGCGCATTCGTTACCGAAAGCAGTATGAGAATGGCGGCAAATCTCTATCTTCTCTCGCCCGGCTCTCCCGTTATCTATTACGGCGAGGAGATTGGAATGAGGGGCTCAAGAGGTAGCGAGAATACCGATGCAAACCGCCGACTCGCGATGCTTTGGGGAGACGGAGATCCGATCAAAAACCCCGTAGGCTCGACCTATCCCACCGATAAGCAGATCAGCACCACAGTCGCCGATCAGATTGAGGATGAGGAAAGCCTCTATAACTATTATTGCAAGCTGATCGCCATACGTCACAAATACGAGGCGATAGCGCGCGGAGACTACAACGCGGTTACAAGCAGCTCGAAGAATTTCGGCGGCTTTTATATCGAATATGAGGGCGAAGTGCTCGGACTCTTCCACAACACCTCTGACGAGGAGATCTCGATAGACCTTGCGGCCTGCTCGGGCCTTGACGACCATACGTTCAGCACTTTGTGCGAATATATCGGTATGGGTAAAGCTAAGCTTGACGGCACGGTTCTCACCATTGGTGCTAAAACAAGCGTTATAATCAAATAAAATTTCAAAGATACGGAAAGAGAAGATATGGAAAATAAATTTATCGTCAATATCATTCACCGCCCCGAGCTTTCGCCCGAGTACGCCGAAAGGGCACTTGGAAAAAAGGACGGAGTTCGCGACGAATCCTTGGATATATTCAGATTTCAACAGGATTGTGCACACAAATACGGACTCAAGACCACTATCCAGATAACCTATGCTTCGTTGTTTTCTGACGTGATAATAGAGCTTGCAAAGGAAGATCACGAAAAATACGGAGACGAGATAGGACTTTCCTTGCTCGGTCTGCCGTGTCCCGAATTCAGAGAAAAGTATCACACCGAGGACTTTTGCATCTGGATGTTCGATGAAAAGAGAAAAGAAGAGATCGTAGACGATGTTTTCGGAAAGTTCTACGAAAGATTTGGATTTTACCCCGAATCCACGAGTAGTTATTTTCTTGACGCGTACACCATAAACTATATCAAGAAGAATTATCCGAGCGTCAAATGCGCGGTAGCGACCTGCTGGGAAGAGGGCCCGAAGGCTTATCATACCTGCAACAATTCGTGGTATACCTTTATGGACGGAGGCCCTTGGAATCCTTGGATTCCCTCAAAGGTGAATTCTCACTGTCCCGCATCCGATGCCGACGATGACTCGGGAATAGTAGCCATTCCTCACCTTTCTCGCGACCTTATGGCTTGCTTTGACGGAAACGGCTCGAATTTCGGAACGCACCCCCAGAATGTGCTGCGCGGAATGATCTATTACGGCGACAGCGGCGAGTGGGAATACCCCTATCTTTACAACCTTATCGATCAATACCGCCACCTCGCAAAATATAACGACGGATACAGCTATAATATGATGTTCGTCGGACCCGGCTGGCTCAACCGTCGCGGACGCTGGGAAGCTCCGTACGAGCTTTTGGCAAAGTCCTACGACGACGGAATGAAGTACTATGGAAAGCTCAAGAAAGAGGGCAAGCTCTGTGATATGACCATGAGCGAGTTCGCAGATTATTATCGCGAATCGCACAAGGACTATAAGCGCGGAGAGTGTGCTTTGTGGAAGGATATCCTTTACGGAAGCAACAAAGAATATTTCTGGTACGCCGACCCCGCTTTGAGAACCTGCTTCGATTTCAATCAGGGCGGTGCGCTGATCGACCTTCGCCCCTACGTTGCAAGAATACCTCAAAAAACAGGTATAGGAACCGAAAACGTCTACGACGCATCCTATCCTTACCTTATACAGATAAATTATCGCGCGGGCTATTTTACTCACTACGCGGGCGCAGGCACGGTAAGATCGTGCAAGGTAAGCTGTCGCGGCGAGAGCGCCGACCTCTGCCTTTGCAGAACTATGGCGGTCTATGAAAAGATCGAGGGAGGAGTTCGCCTTACCGCCGATCCCGTTACGGTCACGCTCGGAGGACTTGATATAGTGATCCAATCGGTCTATACTATCGTCGAGGGCGAAGGCGAGATCATCACCGAGCGCCGAATATTGAACGATATCGGCGACGAAAAGGTCACGTTCTACGAATATTTCACAGGTGCGTTCGGAACTACCGAATATCAGGCTGATATGACAGATGTCACCCTCGGTGTCGATGATGAAGAGATGAAATTTGCATATTTTGGCAGAAAAATAGTCAAAAACGACGCAAAGCGCACCTACGTTACGATTCCCGACGTCCAGACCGAGGTAGAAATGGGCGGCGACTGCGACGAAGCGGTTGCGGAGGAGGGAATAGCCTTCTCACCCGTCTATCACATCGGCGTACGCAAGACTATAAGTAAAGGAGAGGTAAAAACATGGCTCAAGCTACGAAAGGCAAATTGAATTTCAGATGTCCCTCCTGCTTTATGAGGGATATTGATATAGATATGTTTTTTGACGAAGAAAAAAAGGAATACTACTGTCTGCGTTGCAGTTTTTCTGGCAAGGAGGATGACGTTCTCCGCCTTAACGATATGGCGAGATTCAGATATCGCGCAATGACGAAGCGCGTCGTCGATTTTGGTGAAGATAATGAGCCCGTTAAGTTTGAAGAGCATATTGGAGGGGAACAATGATACTGGGCGTTGACGTATCAACTTATCTTGAGGAGCTTGAAAACGGAGCGAAATATTTTGACGGCGACGTGCAGATAGACCCTCTTGATGCCTTTGTGAAAAACGGAGTCAACTATATGCGAATAAGGGTCTGGAATGACCCATACAGTCCCGACGGAGAGCCTTATCTCGCAGGCGGATGCGATATTGACCGATATATCGAGCTGGGAAAATTGGCAAAAAGCAAGGGCTATAAGCTTTTGCTTGACTTCCATTACAGCGATTTCTGGGCAGACCCCGGCAAGCAGATGGTCCCGAAGGCATGGATAGATTATAACGTCGACGAAATGGCAAGCGCGATCTATGAGTTCACCAAGGACTGCCTGATAAAAGCGCGCGAGGCCGACGTTGCTCCAGAGCTTATTCAGGTCGGAAACGAGATCACTAACGGAATGCTGTGGCCGCTTGGAAAGCTCGAGATCGACGGAAAAAGAGGAAACTACGAAAATTTCTGTCGATTTGTCAAGGCGGGCTGCAAGGCTTGCCGTGAGGTGACTCCCGACGCGAAAATAATCCTTCATCTCGAGAGGAGTAACGATAAGGCAGTTTACCGCGAGTTCTTCACCGAAATGAAAAAAGCGTCGGTTGACTACGATATTATCGGAGCTTCATATTATCCCTATTGGCACGGCACCCCCGACGAGCTTTTTGAAAATCTCGATGCTTGCCGCCGCTTTGGAAAGGGAATAATGGTAATGGAGCTTGGCTACGGTTTTACTGCCGACGCTTATTTGCTCGACGGAGAGGCGCGCAGACTTGTTATCGATTCTGAGCGAGCGTACGTTGCGGGAGTTACCGAAAAATATCCGATGACACCCAAGGGACAAGCGGATTTCGTAAGAGATTTTATGCAAAAGGCTCGAGAGCACAAAATAGACGGAGTCTTTTATTGGGAGCCCTTGTGGTTGCCTGGCAAAAATATATGCTGGGCATCGGCGGCGGGACAGAAATATATCCACGAAGAAGGGAAATCGACCTCGAACGAATGGGCAAATCAATGCCTTTTCGACTACGAGGGCAGAAAGCTTCCCGCATTTGATGAATATTCAAATGTATTACGCTAAAGTTTGTTTGTCATTGTGTAATAAATGTTTTGATTTGTTTTGTTCAAAATGCCGAAAATCAACTAATAGTATATAATTATCTTGACAAATATGCTCAAAAACATTATAATAATATAGGTGCCGAGAGGCGCATAATAAAAAACATTTTTAGGAGGATTACTTATGAAAATGAGTAAAATCTTAGCTGTTATTTTGGCTGCTATGATGCTTATTGCGTG
>CAZQLJ010000019.1:8227-14949 GCA_964594085.1 uncultured Clostridium sp. | reverse complement strand
GACAAGCACTGCTTTTGTGGACACAAAAGTGAAGCCCCGCGCAAGGCGGGGCTGAATAGCTTATTTCGCATACTGATTCAATTTTTCGATAATTGAAATGAAACGGGACTCCCGACGAATGCAATCATATCGAGGATGCTGCATTTTTTTAAGAATATGGTAGCATTCTGTATGCTCTGTACACTCGTGAAAATCTTTGCTCGGTTCAGGATAAACCAATTTATCTGTAAAAATTGATGTAAAAGATTTACCGTGGTCATTGATATACGCTTTATCATGTTCAATGGCATGATAGCACATTTTTTCAAGAGATGCAAGTGTTTCGTCCTTTTTGCCCTGAGAGATCTGATATGTGGAGATCAACCAATAATTTCGCGAGAGGCGAACATGATAAAACATAAGATTATCCCCATATATCATATTATAAAGATGATTGGAAATAGTGAGCATTTCAATTTTTTTATCCCAAGTTGATGGATCGTTTGGCAAATCTTCATGTAGCACAAGATTGTGAATGGACAATCCCAAACCATCGGTAAATTTATCAATCTCGTCTTGAATGTAGAATTCTGTATTTCCATCACCAATTCCACAAGCAAGAGCAGTTTCTCGGCAGTATTTCATCGGCGAGAGCAATTCTAATGTGCTTTTCGCTTTTTTTATTTCCCCCAATTCGTTATATATACTACTTAAAGTGAAAATTGCCTCATAACGTATGTCTTCATCATGGCAGTCGTCAATTACAGATAAACAAAGGGTTTCAGATTCATGAATCATGGATTTCTCGTGTGTGTTGTTCCATTCGTCTAACAAACAGGCAGCAAGATAAACTTTGATTTTGGAATCGTTAGGAAATTTAACAAACGCATCGCGCACGAAAGAAAGTTTTTCTTGATGCGTTCCCACTTCTGCCAAACGGCGCAATTCTTTTTTGATATTTGCAAGTTCTTCTTCGCGCTCCGACAGCTTATATCCAAGAAGCTCATCCGTGCTGACCGAGAAAAAGTCTGCCAACGCTGGAAGAAGTTCAATATCGGGATAGCCGCCCTCCGATTCCCAACGAGATATAGCTTGTGGCGTTACGCCTATTGCTGTGGCAAGGGTGTCCTGTGTGATATTATTTTCTTGGCGAAGCTTTTTAATAATCGTACCTATTTTAATGTTCATATCGTACCTCCAAAAAAATTTTGTAAGCTTACGATTTTATTATAGCATATTTTTTCGTTTTTTCAATTATCAATTCGTTGTTAAACAGATAAAGCAGTACTTTACATTTGTTAATGCAAAATACTGCTTTATCGCAGGCATGCCAAGAAGGTCTTTTTTTCTTATTCAATTCTTCTTCCCAATAACCGACCAAAGCGAAATTATCAGCTGACCGGGAATACCCAAAAGATATATCTGCCAGACGTTAAATCCGCCCACAAGCACCGACAGGTGAATTGCGGCAAGAAGCGTCCAGACCATCAGTGAAATGATCAGATAATTTCTTCTGCGGTTAAACCATATCGAATTGAATATCAGCCAGACCAACATAGACGCAGGCACCGCATAAGCGTAAGCCAGCCAGTGTGCCACCGCATTGGTGGTAGCAATGTCTATCGGAACGAAGATCACCGACGCGACGAGCCAAACGAGCAAAACACTCATTCCCGCAATGATCGCACGGCTTCTCTTTTTCTTTTTGATAGCCGCCTCGTCAACCACTACCTCGATCGCGTCGTCGGCGTCATTCTCGTGCCCCGAAGTAATAAGATAATCCACGGTCACACCGAAAAGATCCGCAATGTTTTTAAGTACCGAGATATCGGGGATCGACTCCCCTCTCTCCCATTTAGAGACTGCCTTGTCCGAATAATTCAGCTTTTCGGCAAGCCCTATCTGAGTCATACCGCTTCTGCGACGAAGCCGTACGATGTTTTCCGCAATAATTGATTTTATGTCCTCCAAAGGAATACCTCCAACGGTTGCTAACAACCCTTTTTCTTTCTGCCGAAAAGCTTTTTAGCGGCAGAACACACAGCACCCTTCACCCTCCTGAAAGCTCTGCGGGGGTAAAAGGTCGCAACTATATATCGGCAATAAATACCATACCGAAATCCATCAAGCCTGAGCGTTTTTTCTCCGCGGCGGACCTCGGTCAGCTTGCCGATCACCTGAGCATCGGTTATACCTGTCTCAAGCGTTATACAGTTGTCTCCACAAATAATATACGAGTCGGGCAGGACCTTTACCACACGGTGAAGCAAATAATCGTCCCCTCTGCGATAAAGCGCCACGTCGTATTTTTTAAGACGCTCGCAAGAAGGCGTAATAACGATCGTATCACGCCTGTCGCGAAGCATCGGCATCATGCTGACTCCGGACGTCGTACTAACGTACATTCCGTCCTCGGAAAGCAAATCCTCAATTCGTTTGTTCATTTTATCTTTCAAGCAATCCGTTAACCTCAAGAGTTTCAAGCGTGGCTTTGATGTCAGCGCGTAGCTTCTCTCCGTCAACCTCATATTTAGCAAATAACACGTCGTATATGCCGTCCTCGTCCATGCCCTGCAAGATGCAGTTCCATATGTCAGCGGCGGTAGCGTTGAGCTTGATCATTCCACGGAATTTCTTGCTCGCCTCTCCGACTGCGACCGCGACGTAATTGCCCATGACCTCACGCAAAACGAACCCGTCCTTGATCTTCAAGATAAGATCCTCCAAATAAGCATATAATTAATCCAACGCCTCAAATTCCTCAAGAGCCGCCTTGAAGGAAGCCATACAGGAATTAAAAGCATCCATCTTCGTCAGATCGACACCCGCAAGCTTAAGAAGCTCAACAGGGCTATCGCTTCCGCCCGAGGACAAGAACTTAAAGTAGTCTGCAACCGCAGCCTCACCCTCGTTGTAAATTCTCTCGGCAATAGAAACCGCCGTGATTATACCGGTAGCGTACTTGTAAACGTAGAAGCCTCTGTAGAAATGAGGGATTCTTGCCCATTCGTAAGCGATCTCGGGATCGGAGACCACACTTCTGCCGTAGTACTTCTTGTTGAGGTTGTAATAAACCTCGTTAAGCGAATCCTTGGTCAAGGGCTGACCCTTCTCCGCCATATCGTGAGCAATATACTCAAACTCGGCAAACTGAGTCTGTCTGAACAAAGTACCCTTGAGCATATCCATATAGTAGGAAAGCAGATACTTCTTCAACTTCTGGTCGGTAGTGGTCTTCATAAGATACTTGAGAAGCAAAACCTCGTTGACCGTACTTGCAACCTCTGCAACGAAAAGGGTATATCCCGCCTTCTCCTGAGGCTGATTCTTGTCGGAATAGTAGGAATGCATAGCGTGACCGAGCTCGTGAGCGAGAGTGAACACGTCACTCGTGGTCTGATGATAGTTGAGCAGAACGTAAGGATGCTTTGTACCGTAAGCGCTCGTGCTGTAAGCACCGCTTCTCTTTCCGTCGGTCTCCTCAACGTCTATCCAGCCGTTGTCGTGAGCCTCCTGAAGCAGCTTCGCATATTCCTCGCCCAAGGGTGCAAGACCCTCCTTGACGATCTTGAACGCATCCTCGTAGTCGACCTTGATCTCGGCATCCTCAACGGGAGAAACGTAAACGTCGTACATATGCAAGGACTTATATCCAAGTATCTTCTTCTTATCTCTGTAGTATCTGTGAAGCAGAGGAAGTCCCTTGTTAACGCTCTTGAGAAGATTCTGATATACCTTTACGTCAACGTCCTCGTTGTCGAGCGCACGTTCAAGCGACGAATTGTATTTTCTCGCACGGGCAAGGAAAACGTCCTTGTCGACGTTGCCGACGTAAGCCGCAGTGATCGAGTTGATAAGACCTATGTAAGCCTTGTAGTATGCGCGGAAGGCATCGCGGCGGACCTTGCGGTCGGGAGAATGGAGCATAACACCGTACATGCCGTGCGTAACCGTCACCTTTTCGCCGCCCACCTTGATCGTAGGATACGGGAAATCCGCATTGTCGATCATTCCAAACACCTGAGAAGGACAGTCGAAAACTCTGCTCTCCATAGCCAAAAGCGCCTCGATCTCCTTGGAGAGCACGTGAGGCTTGCGCTTTATAGTCTGACGGATAGTGTAGTCGTAATCCTTGAATCTCTCATCCGCGATAAGACCCTCAAGATATTCAACGGGCAACTCGGTCAATTCGGGCTCAACGAAAGCAACGCTTCCCATAAGCTTCATCCAAAGCATATCAAGACGTGCCTGAAGCGCCGTGAATTCAGAGCTTCTGGTATCCTCGTCGTGACGCATATGCGCGTAGACCGCAAGCTGAACGAGGTGGAGCGTCACCGCATTCATATTCTGTAAGCACTCAAGCAAGATCTCGGGAGTACCGAGTTTACCTTCATATTTTGAAAAATCGAGTTTATCCTCAAGAGACGCGTAGACCTTGTTCCACTCGTCAACGCTTTCGTAAATGTCCTCTACTCTCCATTTAAGGTTAGCAGGAACCTGACTTCTTTCTTTTCCCATAACAATATCCTCCGTTATGCATGTTTCAAATTACATTTGAATTATACCACACCCAAATCCGTTTTTCAACCCCTAAATTATAAAAAAGTCCAAATCTGCCCACTTTTCAGCTCAAAAAAGGGTGTTTTTCGCGCATTTTGATGTTTTTTGTCAACTCGTGCCCCGGCAGAAGCTAAAAAATCCACCAAACGTCTTGACTCAAAATGATCTTTGTGCTATACTGTATTATTATAGTACAATTTTTCACGTCGCGAAGGCAAAATCGCGGCAAAACGGAGCCAATAATGAAAAAAAGCTACATACCCGAGGGCTATAAGCCCGTGCTTGACGCGTACGACACACAACGCGCCATAGCCTTTATAAAAAATACGTTTCAGGAGGAATTCTCCTCGGTATTAAATCTCAAGAGAGTCTCCGCGCCACTTTTCGTCACCGAAGCGTCGGGACTTAACGACAATCTGAACGGCTACGAGCGCCCCGTCTCCTTTGACGTGCCCGCAATAGATGCCGAAGCGCAGGTCGTCCATTCACTTGCAAAATGGAAAAGACTCGCGCTCAAAAGATACGGATTTAGCGTAGGCAACGGACTCTATACCGATATGAACGCGATCCGCCGCGACGAAGATCTTGACAATATACATTCTATATACGTAGACCAGTGGGACTGGGAAAAGATAATCACTCGCGAGAACCGCAACCTTGATTATCTCAAGCTGATAGTACGCGCAATAGTTCGCGCTATCTGCAACACGAACGACAGACTTCACGTCCGCTATCCCCAGTTACGCACCGATCTTTGTCCCGAGGTCTCGTTTATAACCACACAAGAGCTTGAGGATCTCTACCCTGACCTCACGCCTTCGGACCGCGAGCATGCATACCTTCGCGAGCATAAAACCGCATTCATTATGCAGATAGGAGGCAAGCTCCGTTCGGGCAAAGCACACGACGGCAGAGCTCCCGACTATGACGACTGGCAGCTCAACGGCGACTTGTTCTTCTGGGACGAGGTTCTTGACCGTTCGCTTGAAATATCCTCAATGGGAATAAGAGTTGACAGCGACTCTCTCGACCGTCAGCTCACACTGTCTGGCTGTGACGAAAGAAGAACCCTTCCCTTCCACAAAATGCTTCTTCGCGACGAGCTCCCCCTGACTATCGGAGGAGGTATCGGCCAGTCGCGACTCTGTATGCTTATGATGGGCTGCGCCCACATCGGCGAGGTGCAGTCGAGCATCTGGGATGCCGAGACAGTACGCGTATGCGAGGAACATAACGTTCCCTTGCTTTAAATACCAAAAAGGACTTACTCACGATCGTGAGTAAGTCCTTTAATTATTTAACCATTGCCTCAAACGACGTGCGCGCCGCTTCCTCTGAAATGTCACACTCGAGAAGATAAAACGGCACTACCTTCGCAAGAGCATCTATAAGCTCCAACGTCTTCAGCATAGCCTGACTGTTCTTCGGAATATACACCTGATGCATCAACTCGTCGAAATATTCCGACGGAGAAATTCGCTTTATTTTGTTCTGATCGCCACGACGTATAAGACATATTCCACCGATATCGGCAAATGAATTTGTACTCCAGCCCTCTTTTCCTGCCCAGGGAGACGAATACACCGTCGCACCCGATTCAGTTATTCTAACAATGGGCTTGTCGCCGTTGATAATCGAAACCCTGTCTCCAAAAACCTTCATCCAAAGGCTTATATGTGTGGATTTACCCGTTCCCGACGGCGCGGTGAAAATATATCCTTTTCCGTTAGCTTCAATTGCTGCCCCGTGAAAAACAAATCGATCGAAAAAAGGAAGCTGCTCGGCTATAGAACGGTATAAGCAAATACCCTCGCAATATTCTCTACTGTGCGGACCCTCGTACAACCGCAACTCCTCGTCGATCTCGTCGTCGGATGTTTGTGCAACGATCTCGCAATCAGCAGCATCAACGATATAGTCCGAGCAATACCTGTGCGTATGATCATATTTGCTTTCCATCTTCACGATCAGCTCAGCTAACTTGATGTAAAAAGCTTCCATATCTTACCTTTCAACAAAGAGCCGCCCAAGGCGGCTCTTTATTCATAAAATTAACCCAAAGGAATAGCACCCAGACCCCAATCGTTTCCACTGGATGATCCGTTGTTTCCGGAGTTGTTTCCGGAGTTGTTACCGCCGTTTCCACCGGTCGATCCGCTGTTGCCCGAGTTGTCTCCCTCGTT
>CAZQLJ010000019.1:0-8127 GCA_964594085.1 uncultured Clostridium sp. | reverse complement strand
TTTCCGCCGGTCGATCCGCTGTTGCCCGAGTTATCTCCCTCGTTTCCACCGGTCGAGCCGCTGTTTGCAGAACCGCTTGACTCCTCGAAAGAGCTACTTTCCTCTGATTTATCGCTTCCCGAGCTACTTTCTTCAGAACTGCTTTCTTGAGAGCCGGTTTCTTCGGTATCGCCTTCTTCAGAGCTGTCTTCTTCATCACTGCTCTCTTCGGAGCTGTTCGATTCCTCAAACGACCCACTTTCTTCCGAACTCACTTCATCTTCAAAGACTTCGGTGGTCTCGTCTGTCACAGCAGTACTTTCCTCGTTGTCAACCGTCGGATTTACCGTACACGAGGCCATCAAGACCAAGGTTGCAACGACAAAGCAAGCCAAAAATTTCTTCATTTTGTTTACCTATTGCACTGTATAAATTATTCTTCTATGGTAATCTCTACCATAGTTATAGCTTCCGATTCAACGTAACCGCCAAGAGTTGTTTCTTCGGGTCCCTCGGTCGTACCGTTGTTGGCGTTGCTTCCTGCCGTCGTCTCGCTTCCCTTATCTGCTCCTTTTTTTCCACATGCACAAATAGCTACGGAGAGCGCCACGAGGATAGCAAGAAATACAGCTACAATTTTGATCTTTTTCATAAATTCCTCCAAAAAAGCCGTCGAACTACGATCCGATCAGCATATTCTACCGTAAATTATATCATATTAGTGCCCGTTTGTCAAGGAGAAATCATCATACCGACAAAAAATGTTGATCGAACGATTATCCTCCCCACATCTCGTCAAACAATCTTATTTGAAAGATCAGAGTAAACGAAACAAAGATATTCAAAGAGGTGTTATCATGAGCCGTATCGTCAAATCCGTAACCAATCGTGCTTCCCGCAAATCTAACGTACACCCTATGCTAAGCCTTTCACGAACCGTCGCCAAGGACGCCTTTTGCGATCGTTCTCGCCCGTGGGAAGCGGTCTTCAATATATCCTCGTATATAAGCGAATACGGCCCCAAGCTCCCCTACGATCAATACGATGAGATCTCCGAGAACGTCTGGGTACACGTCTCGGCATACCTCGCTCCGACGGCAAAAATAGAAGCCCCCGCTATAATCTGCGGCGGCGCAAGAATATGTAACCATACCCTCGTCGAGCGCTCGATAATCGGGTCGTTTTGCACGGTGGGAGAAATGTCGACAGTAAAAAACAGCATAACCTTTGATCGCTCTCACCTCTGCGGTCACAACTCTCTGTCGCACTCGATTTTGGGATACGAGGCAATGCTTGGAGAAGGCACAATGGTATCGGATACAAGACTCGACGCACTCAACGTTTCGATAGTCCTGCCCGACGGCACGTATTTTTTAGGGAGATCGCATTTTGGCGCCGTCATCTGCGACGGAGCAAAGATTGGCGCATCGTGTGTCGTGAACCCAGGCAGCGTAATAGACTCAAATGCCCTCATCTACCCCTTGTCCTCGGTTTCTGGATATGTCCAACCATATACAAATATAAAATAAAAAATCAGGGATCAGTTTTCTAATAGACCAATCCCTTTTTATATTATTGCTGATTTCTAAGTCCCTTCGGATAGTGATTTTTACAAACTCCGCCGCTTATTTTTCCGCCGCCGACAGCACAACCGTCTATCAGCACCGCCGCCCAGCCGTCCGCCTTATCGTCAAAGTGCTCAAAGCCCTCGACCGCGATCTCAAGTCCTCGCAAATATTGCGCCGCCTGAACCGACTCGCCGCCGAGCAGCACCCTGCGCTTGAACCGAGAACCGTACGCAGAAAAAAGCTGATGATGGGGCACAAGTCTTTTCCCCACAAGCTCTCCAACACAAACTCCCGCCGCAAACACCGAATATTTCGGCAGAGCGATCTTCGGCTTTATGTATACGTTTCCGTTCAAATATGCCAGCTCGTACAATTCTTCGTCAATGCTGTCAACAAGCAGATTTTCATCAATAAAGCTTTTAGCGGCAGCTATCGCCTCGACCTCCTGCTTGTCGGGCTTCGGTGCTCCTCCCTTTTTGCCCTTGACTTTCACATCGGGTGTGTTTTTACAAATAAAGCCTCTATTTCTGCGCATGACCGCGATAAATTGACCCTCGCCCGCCGAAACGTGAGGATAAAATCTCCGAGTCTTCGTCATATCATATCGGCAACCGTCAAAGCAGATACCGTCCGAGGTGACCTTTTTCAATCCCTCCGCGACCTCGCATAACTCAAAATCTGAGTATTTATCGAGAAACCACTCCACGTTCTTCTCGTTTTCCTCGAGCGAAAAGGTGCAGGTCGAATAGATCAGATATCCGTTCTGCGCAACGCATTTTTCAACGTTCGCAAGTATCTCCCTCTGCCTCTCGGCGCACATCTCGACATTTTCCTCGCTCCATTCGTCAATGGCAAGCGAGTTTTTGCGGAACATTCCCTCACCCGAGCAGGGTGCGTCGCATAAGACTACGTCAAACTCCGCAGGATAAGTCTCGGCAAGCACCGCAGTGTCGAGATTAACGATGACCGTGTTGACACAGCCCATTCTCTCCACGTTGCTCTGCAGTATGCGGCATCTTTTTGCCTCGTATTCATTGGCGACCACAACTCCGCGGCTTCCCACGGCAGCGGCGAGCTGCGTGGTCTTGCCCCCGGGGGCCGAGCAGGAATCAAGTACTCTCGCACCCTCTTTTATTTCGATAGCGTGTACTGTCGCCATGGCAGAGGGATCCTGCATATATATCATTCCCGAATGGTGACACGAGAGTCGCCCGGGGAATTTTTCTTCAGTGTAATAAGCGTCAGGCGGAAAAGCAGCCTTTCTTCTGTCTATTTTCACGTCCGCCGCCTCGAAATCACCGACGGAGCACTTTATAGTGTTAACTCTGAAGCTTCTGACCGCCTCACCCGATTCTATCGCCCCCAAAAAAGCCTCGCTCTGCTGACCGAGCAAATTCTCCATTCTCTCCTTGAATTTTTCAGGAAGCATATCAATCAATCCTTTCGCCCGTGTTGGTCAAATCAAGTAAAATTGCCCCAAGCTCGTCCGCATTATCGGCAAAATGACTCGCCCCGCTTGCCATAAGCTCATCTCTGTCCCTAAATCCCCACGTAACACTGACGCAAGGGATATTCGCGTTCTTCGCGGTCGCAATATCGACCTCCGAGTCTCCAACGTAGATAGCCTCGTCACAACCAAGCTCCCTCATAGCAAGCAAAACGGGATCAGCCGAGGGCTTGCGACGAATATCGTCTCTGTCACCAAGAGCAAAGTCCACAAGATTTGGAAAATGAAGATCGCACAGATAACGCGCCGCGCCGTCGGGCTTATTAGAAACGACTGCTATCTTAAATCCAAGTTCTCTCAACCGCCCGAGCAAATCGATTATATTGTCGTAAGGCTTGGTTTTTATGCCCGATTTTTTTTCGTAATAAATCTTGTATTCCTCTAAAAAGCGCTCAAAATCTTCTCCCTCAAGCGCTCCGTCAAGCGAACGCTCGATAAGATATCTCGCTCCGTTTCCCAAAAAACGACGGATCTCAAGCCGATTTTTAGGCGGGTATCCATATTTTTCGAGCATATAGTTAACGCAATCCGTCAGGTCGTCCAAGGTGTCGAGCAACGTACCGTCAAGATCAAAAATAACTGCTTTATTACAATCCATTATGTTCCCTCGCAATCAAATTAAACAATATAATTTTATACCATCATCGCTATTTTGTCAATGTCTTTGCCAAAAAGAATCTGCAACCTATCGACAAAATACGTAACCTTTCGCCCCGTGACAGCTATACTGATAATGGGAAACTCCCAATATACGATCCGGAGATGAATTTTATGAATAAAATATATAAACTGTGCGATATTTCCGCAGGCGAATCGGCAAGGATAGTCGAGATCTTGCCTTGCGGCGATATCAGACAGCGATTTTTAGATATCGGACTTATACGCGGAACGAAGATCAAATGTCTGCACCGAAGCCGAGGCAACGACATGAAGGCATACCTGATACGCGGAGCCGTGATCGCGATACGAACCGAGGATTGCAGATCTGTTTTGGTCGAAAAGGAGGTGGAATGCGATGGGACTGACGAGAAAGAGCACGGGTGCAGACCTGAACCGACAGAAGAACGGCAAATGCACCCCTGAAATCAAGATCGCGATAGCAGGCAACCCAAACGTCGGAAAAAGCACAGTCTTCAACGCTCTGACGGGAATGAATCAGCACACGGGAAACTGGACTGGCAAGACCGTCTCACTTGCAGAGGGTTGCTTCGATCTGGGCGACATGACCTGCATTGCAGTTGACGTTCCGGGTACATATTCGCTTGCTACAAGATCCTCCGAGGAGGAGATAGCAAAAGATGTTTTGTGCTCCCCCGACATAGATGCCATAGTAGTGGTCTGCGACGCCACCTGCCTTGAAAGAAACCTGATTTTAGCACTTCAGATACTCGCTTTAAGGCGACCGACTGTCGTCTGCGTCAATCTTCTTGACGAGGCAAAAAGAAAAGGAATAGAGATAGATCTCGAATTGTTAGGACAAAAACTCGGCGTACGTGTGGTGGGGGCGATAGCGCGCAAAAAAGACGGACTTCGCGATCTTTTGCAAGCGCTTGAATCGCTTTTGTCCCCTTGCAAATCAGCCACCGATGCGCCGCTTCCCAACGGTAACGAAGAAACGGGAAAATACTTATCAGACAACGAAAAATCGGGAGCAGATAATGCGCAAGATGCCCAAAATACCGACAAAGAAACCGAAGAGATCGTGCTCGCTGCCGAAAGCATCTGCCACGAGGTATGCCAACGGAAAAAGAACGAGGATCAGGATCGCGATCGTCTTCTTGACCGTCTTTTTGTCGGTAAAAAGACCGCATATCCCATTATGCTTGCTCTACTTGCAATCGTATTCTGGATAACTATCGTGGGCGCAAACTATCCTTCGCAGTGGCTTTCGACCGCATTGTTCTGGCTTGGCGACCGACTCGGCGATCTGCTCGTGTACATTAACTGCCCAAATTGGCTATATGGAGTCCTGATCGACGGCGCATACCGCACACTTGCTTGGATAGTGTCTGTAATGCTGCCGCCGATGGCGATATTTTTCCCTTTGTTTACTCTGCTTGAGGACTCGGGATATCTGCCGCGAGTGGCATTCAACCTCGACAAACCGTTCAAAAAATGTAACAGCTGCGGCAAGCAAGCGCTTACGATGTGTATGGGCTTCGGGTGCAACGCAACGGGGGTCGTCGGTTGCCGTATCATAGACTCGCCAAGAGAGAGAATGATCGCTATGCTGACCAATTCTTTGGTTCCCTGCAACGGCAGATTCCCTTTATTAGTAACGCTTTTGTCGATATTTTTTGTCGGCGGCGCCGTCGGATTTTCGTCGTCGCTCGTGTCGGCTTTACTCTTGACCGCGCTGATAATTCTTGCCGTGGGAATGACGTTTTTGGTGTCAAAAATTCTCTCAATTACGCTTTTGAGGGGCTTACCGTCAGCATTCACTTTGGAACTTCCGCCATACCGTAGACCGCAGATATGTAAGACCCTGATACGCTCGGTTTTTGACCGCACGATCTTTGTTTTAGGCAGGGCGGTCATCTCGGCGCTGCCTGCGGGAATCCTTATATGGCTTATGGGAAATCTCCATTTTGGAGACTCCAGTTTACTGGCTGTTTGCTCGGATTTTCTTGATCCGTTTGCATCTCTTTTGGGGCTTGACGGGGTTATCTTATTGGCTTTTATTCTAGCTTTGCCAGCAAATGAGATAGTAATTCCGATAGTTATTATGGCGTACACGTCGGCAAATATGCTCACCGATTACCGCTCGCTTTTTGAGCTTAAGACGCTGTTTATCGACAACGGATGGACTCTTAAAACCGCTTTGTGCACAATGCTTTTCTCGCTTTTTCACTGGCCGTGTGCGACCACGCTTCTGACGATAAAAAAGGAGTCGGGAAGCCGGCTTTGGACTCTGGCGGCGGTGATAATTCCAACACTCTGCGGCATAGCAGTCTGTATGATCACAAATTGTATTTTTGCTCTTTTCTGGGCATAAAATTTCAAAAAAAGAAGCGGTCGAGGCTCTCTTTTCGATGCCTTGATCGCTTCTTTTTATTGTGGTTTGTCGTCAACAAATTGTGTATATTTATACATAAATTGAACAACGGATTCAGCAGTTAGTGTTGAGCAAAAACGGACGTCAGCGCTTGCCCTCAATATACTCGATCGCGAGCGACAAGACCTTTTTGTCGTTGCCGTGAGTGAGCAACGATTCCGCTTGCTCAACAGGTATCCAATCGACCTCTGCGACCTCTCCCGGACGGGCTTTTATCTCGGTCTGTCTTGTAAAGGCGAGAAAATAAACGACTTCCTTTTTTACTCCCGGCTTGGGTCTGTAATACACGGGCTGTCTGAATTTTTCGTTGATATGTATACGAACCGCAGTCTCTTCAAGGACTTCTCTTTCCGCGGTCATCTTCTCGGTCTCGCCCAGCTCCACGTGTCCCTTCGGGAACGAATGGTGTCCGTGAACCGAATGCTTTATCATCAGCACGTATCTTTGAAGCTGACCGTCCTTTCGCTCGTTGCGAAAAACTACGGCGCCACAGGATTTTTCAAAAGTCATTTTCCCACCTCCTATCATATAAAGCTTTAAATCAAAAAGCAGGCTCACGGATATGGAGCCTGCATTTTGATCTGTGCGGGGTTATATCTGGATCGTTATGAATATTTGCTTTAAAAACTGAATATTGACGTGAATATTCAAAATCGATATTTTCGATTATCTTTCGATCTCTTCCATCACGAATGCCTCGAGAATATCGCCTTCCTTGATGTCGTTGAATCTTTCAAGTCCAACACCGCACTCGTAGCCCTGAGCTACCTCCTTGGCATCGTCCTTAAATCTCTTGAGCGACGAGATCTTATCCTCGAAGATCACGACGCCGTCACGAACGACACGGATCTGCGCGTTTCTTGCGATCTTACCGTCAAGGATATACGAGCCCGCGATCGTGCCGACGTTGGGAACGTGAATAGTCTGGCGAACCTCGGCGTGACCGAGCAGATTCTCGCGGAACTTGGGCGCAAGCATACCCTTCATCGCTGCCTCGATCTCCTCGATGCACTGATAAATAACACGGTACATTCTCATATCGACGCCCTGTCTCTCTGCAGAGTCAAGTGCCGCCTTATCGGGACGGACGTTAAATCCGACGATGATCGCGTTGGATGCCGCCGCGAAGGTAACGTCGCCCTCGGTAATTCCTCCAACTGCGGAGTGAATAACGTTGACTCTTACCTCCTCGTTTGCCAGCTTGACAAGCGATGCCTTGACCGCCTCGGCAGAGCCTACGACGTCTGCCTTAACGATAATATTGAGATCCTTGATTCCTTCGCTGATCTGAGCAAAGAGATCGTTAAGATTAGCTCTCGCGTTTGCCTTGAAGTACTCTTCCTTAGCCTTGGACTTTCTCTGATCCGCAAGCTCTCTTGCCATTCTCTCGTCCTCAACTGCCGCAAACTCGTCACCCGCGGTGGGAACCTCAGCAAGACCGATGATCTCGACGGGAACAGAAGGACCTGCGACCTTGAGAAGCTTACCGTTATGGTCGGTCATTGCTCTGACACGTCCGACGGACGTACCCGCGATAACGATATCTCCGTTATGGAGCGTACCGTTCTGAACGAGGACGGTAGCAACGGGACCGCGTCCCTTGTCGAGCTTCGCCTCGATGACAAGACCCTTTGCGCGTCTGTTGGGATTAGCCTTAAGCTCCTTGACCTCGGCTACGAGAAGAACGTTCTCGAGAAGGTCCTCTATACCCATTCTTGTGAGTGCGGATACGGGAACGCAGATAACGTCGCCTCCCCACTCCTCAGGAACGAGGTCGTACTTGGTAAGCTCCTGCTTGACCGCGTCGGGATTTGCAGTGGGCTTATCCATCTTATTGATCGCAACTATGATGTCTACTCCTGCCGCCTTTGCGTGATTGATCGCCTCGACAGTCTGGGGCATAATACCGTCGTCTGCCGCTACGACAAGGATCGCGATATCTGTGGACTGTGCTCCGCGAGCACGCATTGCGGTAAACGCTTCGTGACCGGGGGTGTCAAGGAAGGTAATATCCTGAC
>CAZQLJ010000018.1:1845-14961 GCA_964594085.1 uncultured Clostridium sp. | reverse complement strand
GTCTTGCTTTGCGCGACATTACAAGCACGAGCTGGACCTTTTCCTTCGTACCCTTTGAAAGCGTCTTGAGCTTTGCTTTCGGGTCTATGCTAAGATCGGCGAGAAGACTGTATGCGCGCTCCTCGTCAAAGTCGGCGTAGAATTCCTTAAAATATTCTATCATCTCGTTGACCGACATGGAGCCGTTGAAGTAAGGTCTTTCGGGAAGATAGGATATCATTGCTTTGGTCTGCTCTCCAACGGGGATACCGCAAACGGTGATCTCGCCCTCGCCAGGCTGCAAAAGTCCCGCGATGAGCTTTATAAGCGTACTTTTTCCGCATCCGTTAGGACCGAGAAGTCCGATTATTTTGCCCTCGGGGATGCGGATATTGAAGTTGTTGAGGACAAAGTTGCCTTTTTTGTAGGCCTTTTTCAGATTTTTACATTCAAGGACGTTCATTGATCTCCTCCTCTATCATTGATATAAGTTCTTTTGTCGGTATCGACATTTCCTTGGCGCTCGCGACGAAGCTGCGTACCAGCTCCTTGGCTTGCTCACGTTGACAGCGCTCGATAATGGCGCGATCCTCGGTCACGAATTTGCCGAGAGTTCCGCGCACCTCGAGCAATCCTTCGCCCTCAAGCTCGGCAAGTGCACGCTGGACGGTGTTGGGATTGACCGCGGTCTCTGCGGCGAGCTGACGGACGCTTGGGATCTGTTCTCCCGAGCGATATTCGGAAGAAATGATCTTTTTTCGCAGTCGTTCGGCAAGCTGCACGTACACGGGGCGGTCGGAAGCAAAGCTCCATGCCATGTTTTTCTCCCTCCTTCTTGGCTTAATGCTGTGTTACTGTGTTAATACAATAATACAACGCTTGAGAAGTTTTGTCAACCCTTTTTTTGAATTTTTTCAAAATTTTTTCGATTTCTTCAAAGCTTGAACAAAAAACGATCTCTGCGAACATATCGCAGAGATCGTTTTTATTATCTTATTATCTTATTATCATCATAACGGCGGTCAAAATTATCAAAAATCCGAAGTTGAAAGCCGAGAAAAGACCGACGTATTGAAGTGTTTTTCCCTTAACGTGAGACGTGTATTCTCTGAAGGTAATAAGGCTTGCAAGAGAGGAGATCAAGGTTCCGACTCCGCCGATGTTCACACCTATAAGCAATTCTTTCCAGTTCTCCGTGAACTCCGAAAGCAAAATAGCCGAGGGAACGTTACTCATGATCTGGCAGGACAGCACGCTGGTAAGCAAGGTGTCCTTTTGAAGCAGGCTCGAGAAAAAGCTGTTGACCGCGTCGATCCTTGCTATATTACCCGCGAGCAAAAAGAAGGAAACGAAGGTCAGAAGCAGGGGGTAGTCAACCTTTTTGAGCGCGTCTCTGTCAGTGAAGAGCACGGAAAAGAGAACTACGGGCAGACAGATATAGTAGGGAACTATTCTGAACACCGTGAGTATCGCGAGAGCGAAAAGGACAAGATTGAAAACTGTGCGTTTCGTATTTATCTTATCGTCGTCAGCGCTGTTCAATTCAAGGCTTTCCTTGGGAATAAAAAGACAGCAGCCCGTGAAGAGAAGTATCGACAAAGCAAAGGGAATGAGCATAACGCTTATGAATTCTCCCGTGGGAATGTTGAACTTGGTGTATATGTAGAGATTTTGCGGATTACCAAAGGGTGTCAGCATGCCGCCGAGATTTGCGGCAATATTCTGCAGAATAAAGATCACCGCCATGTATTTTTCCTTACACGTTGCGGTAAGGGAGATATAACCGAGAGGCAGGAAAGTCAGAAGCGCCATATCGTTGGCAAGGAACATCGAGCCGATAAAGGTTATATATACCAAGGAAATGGCAAGAGTTCTTGTGTTACCTGCGGTTCTAACGATTTTGTGCGCTACAATGGTAAAAAACCTGAGATTTTTCAAAGCACAAATGACCGCCAGCGTGCAAAACAGACAGGTCAACGTCTTGAGGTCGAAATATCCGATATACTCGGCATCGGGTGTGACGAAAAAGCAAGAAGCTATCGCAAGTGTAGCGGCGATCACAAGCACGGTGTTTTTTGCAACGAATGATCTTATTGAAGCCGTCGCGTGATGTAAAAGCGCGTGAAGATGCGAAGCGGAGATATGATGGCGATGTGCCGTCGGAGATCTGTTCATAAAAGCTCCTTTATATAATTACATAAGGCAGATAGTGTTTAAAACCCAAACAATTAGACAGTATATCACCGATG
The DNA here is from genome assembly GCA_964594085.1 of uncultured Clostridium sp. GTDB lineage: Bacteria > Bacillota > Clostridia > Oscillospirales > CAG-272 > SVTX01. The sequence goes on along the minus strand of CAZQLJ010000018.1, from coordinate 12,733 downwards.
TCTGTGTTTGTCAATAGCTTTTATGAACTTTTTTGATCCTTTTTAAATTTTTTGCAGCTTGACTATAGCGTCAAGGCAGGGCTCGCCGTTTTCGTTAAGAGTGCGCACCTCGATCTGACCGTCGTCCGACATATCGCCTCGGGTGACCTTAAGCGTTGCGCCGAGATGAGATTCCTTGACGTAAGAAAGAGACATAGAGCACACTCTGTAAGCGGCATTCTCGTCGGTCATTTCCGAAAGGAAATCGCAGATCATATCGGGATAATGAGTGTTATTCATGTGCATATTATAATCTATATCCGAATATACGATCTTTCTTTGTCCAACCTCGTACAGAGGAGCGTCCTTTGGGATTCTTGGCTTCGGAGTCAAGACCGAAGGATCGACGGGCTCGTCGTAATAGAAGCAGCCCGACATAAATTCGTAGTTGCTCGCGCGAACCATACTCTTCGTGTTCAGATCGATGAGGACCCAGGTCGTAGTCGCCTCGGCTATCTTTTCATCTCCGCGAAATATCTCAAAATAGCGGTTGAAAATATAGCTTTTTGCTTCTTTGCACCAGGTGCGGACCTCGATCTCCTCGTATGCGTGAAGGGGGGAGTAGATGTTGACCGAAAGCGCACCGAGAATAAAGGCAAGACCCTTTTCATCGCGGAGCTTTTCGAGGGGAAGACCCGAGGACTCGCATTGCGCGTTCGCAGTCTCCTGCATATATTCGATTATTTTGCTCGCGCGTACGTTGCGGTGAGCGTCCGTGTCGTGCCAGTTGGTTTTTATTTTGTTTACAAACTTCATAATTATTAAAGTCCGTTGAAATATTCCGAATACCACGTTGCTCCTCGAAAGCAGCTTGACGTAGGGAACTACGCCTGCGCTTTGCTTTTTCCGGTGCGCCTTGTCTTCGAAAATTTTCAACGGACTATCCTTTGCAATTTTTGAATATTCGGTTATTAGAGGGTTCCCGCGCTTCCGAGAACGTTCTGGATCTTGTGAGCGACCATCTTCTTGACCTCTGCTCTTGCAACGGTGAGATAGGTTCTGGGGTCGAATACGTCGGGCTTTTCGGTCAGCACGCGACGGATACCTGCGGTCATCGCAAGACGGATGTCGGAGTCGATGTTGATCTTACATACAGCCATAGATGCAGCCTTTCTGAGCTGCTCCTCGGGGATACCTACAGCGTCGGGGAGCTTGCCGCCGATAGAGTTGATCTCCTGAACGTACTCCTGGGGAACGCTGGATGCGCCGTGGAGAACGATGGGGAACTCGGGAAGTCTCTTTTCGATCTCCTCGAGAATATCGAAGCGGAGAGGGGGAGGAACAAGAATGCCCTGCTCGTTTCTGGTGCACTGCTTGGGAGTGAACTTGTATGCGCCGTGGGAGGTTCCGATCGAGATGGCGAGGGAGTCAACTCCGGTCTTCGTTACGAATTCTTCAACCTCCTCGGGACGAGTGTAGGAGGAGTGCTCTGCGACTACGTCGTCCTCAACGCCTGCGAGAACTCCGAGCTCACCCTCAACGACAACTCCGCGCTCGTGAGCGTACTCAACGACCTTTCTGGTCAGAGCGATGTTGTCCTCGAAGGAATGATGAGAGCCGTCGATCATGACCGAGGTAAACCCGCCGTCGATGCAAGCCTTGCAGATCTCGAAATCTGCGCCGTGGTCGAGATGGAGAGCGAGGTCAACGCCGCTGTCCTTGATAGCCGCGTTAGCGAGAGCCATAAGGTATTCCTGCTTTGCGTACTTGCGCGCGCCTGCGGATACCTGAAGAATAACGGGAGAACGGAGCTCGCCCGCAGCCTCGGTGATCGCCTGAACGATCTCCATATTGTTGATGTTGAACGCACCGATAGCGTAACCGCCTTCGTATGCCTTTTTAAACATTTCCTTTGTGTTTACAAGAGCCATGTGTACTGCCTTTCTTATCCGAACTCGGCATGGGAGAACGGATATTTGAATTTTTTATAATACGGTAATATTTTACCACATAAAAGAGTCAAAATCAATACCAAGAGCAAACTTTTTACAATAATTTGGCAAAATTTTTCGACCGCCGTCATTTTTTACGCAAAAAAGAGGCGGCTCGGCACACCTTGGCGCGAGCCGCCCGAAAAATAATATTATCCGAGCAAACCGGAGTCCTGTCCGTTTTCTGAATAGGCGGTTGCCGTTGACGCGACCGCGGCGGACGAGGGAGGATTGTAGGCAGGTACGTCGATCGTACTGCCAAGACCGAAGCTGACGGCAATGGCGCTGTTGACCTGAGACATAACGGCGCTGTCGAGATGCCCCATTTTTTCCTTGAGTCTTCGTTTGTCGAGAGTTCTTATCTGTTCGAGGAGAATTACCGAATCCTTTGCCAGACCGACGCGGTCGGCGTGAATATCTATATGCGTCGGCAGCTTGGTTTTGCCCATGCGCGATGTTATTGCTGCCGCGATGACCGTAGGACTGTATCGGTTTCCTATATCGTTTTGAATTATAAGTACCGGACGGAGTCCCCCTTGCTCACTGCCCACCACGGGACTCAGATCGGCGTAAAATATATCTCCTCGTTTTATATTCGATATCATCTTTCAAATATTCCTTTCGCTTTGTTGCCGTCTGCGGCGAGCTTATCTTTCAGGAATATTTTTGCCGCAGAGAACGGCACTTTAAACATGATTGTTGAAAATATCTTTTAAGATTTTTCACAAACGTCCTTGAAGGAGTCAGGTTCCCTCGTTCATATTATATGCGGCGAGAAAGCAAATGGATAGGGATGGATTTTTGCGCTTTATATTAAATTAACATAATGGTCATTGACATATTGCAAGGTTTGATGTATAATAAAACGGAATGTGAGCTTTTATAATTTGCGAATAAGTTTTTGGTAACTTTGAGAGGGAATAATGATAAGTTTTAATTTTGATAAAAGATTTTTTTCTCTTTTGATGGCTTTGGTAATGATGCTTGCATTTGTAGCCTGCGATACGTCGGGTAGCCGTTCGGAAGAGACTGAGTCATCAAATGTAGGATCGTTCAACACAGAAGAAAGCGAGTCCGGATCGGTTGAAACCGAAGATAGACATACGGAAAACCCTGGCAACTCCGAAGGTTCGGATTCGGAAGAGTCGGACAATACGAACGGCACTACCTCGGAGAGCGAAACGACAGCAAAGGAAGACACCGATATAGAAGAAACCCATCCCAAGGAGGAGACGACCGAGAAGATCGTGCTTGACGAGGAGATGGTCTTGACATACGAAAACCTTCACGAGCTTTCTTCGGGAAAAAATATAGTAGTTTTCCTGGTTGACAGATTTGACGCGAAATACTATCGCAAAATGGAAAAGAAGTATCCCGATTTTTTTGCGGGGCTTGACGGATTTACCTATTATAACGATTATACCAGTCTGCACTGTCGCACGTATCCGGGAGTTGCATCGATCCTTACGAATCTTGAGCACGACTACAGCAGCAAAAAAGCAAACGCCTTTGATTATTTTTATTCGAACGGCGGCACGATGAGAACGCTGCACGATCACGGATACACGCTTAACGTTTACACCGAGACGAATTACGTTTACAACGACGCAACTCTTATGTCGGAATACGTCAGCAATACGGGATATATCAGCTTGTCCGAGGAATTTTTGGTCGGTGCGGATGCAACGGTCGACCTGCTTGAACGAATCAAGAGCAGAGATTTTTATACCGTTGACACTCCCGGTCAGTTTACGTTCATTCATCTCTATGGTTGTCACAATACGGACAAAAATTCTTATGAAAACGTTGAGGACACCTTTGAGATAATATACTACTATATAGAGCAAATGAAGGCGCTTGGAGTGTACGATGACGCGACGATAGTAATTACGGGCGATCACGCGGCGGCACTCAGCGACAGCAAGTACATCGGCAAAGCAAACAGCTCGGACGACGGAACGCGAGTCACTACGATGCTTTTCAAGAGAAGCGGAGATAGCGGCACAGCGCTTCAGCGCTCTGAGGCACAGGTCTCTCAGGATGAGCTTTGGGCTACCATCTTCGAGTCCGAGGGTATGCTTTCCGAAAAGAAGGGAGAATCCTTTTTCGATATCCCCGAGGGAGAAGAAAGGGAGAGAAGATACCTGTTCTATATGTACAAGAATGAAAAAAATAACAATCTTAAATACAGTCAGGTCATAGAATACAAGATAACGGGAACAGCAAACGACCCTGAAAACTGGCAAATGATCACAACGCCCGTCACGACCGAGTGACAGCATACGGCTTGCACCCGAAAGCAAGCCTTTTAGAAGGAGAAATAAATGAGTACTAAAAAATCCAAGAAAAAGAATCATACGTCGCCAAAGACGAAGGTTCAACAGAAGAGCAAAAGGGAATATTCCTTGAAGAATAAGCTCCTTACTTCGTTGCTCCTTTCGTTTGTAGCACCTCTGACGGTCTGTTTTTTCGGACCGTTTGAGACCTATTGCGGAAATATCAGCGAATTCACCTTCGCGCTCGGTGATTTTTTGCCCTACGTTGCGGCAATCTCGGTCGCGATCGCGGTTGCGATCTTCGTTCTGCTTATGATACTTGACGGCAGAGCTTTTGATATTGCTTCTGCAGTGGTATTAGCGCTGACCGTGTTGACCTTTGCGCAGAAATATTATCTCAATCTTGGAGTAAATGCGCTTGCAGGTGACGGTGTCGGAACGACCGAGGTCGGCCCGCTTGCAACCGTTCTCAACGCACTTATCTGGGTCGTAGTTATCGCAGGTGTGGTTGCCGCCGCAATTATACTGAAAAAGCAGAACAAGGCGAGATTTTTCGTTTCAACCGCGCTTGTGCTTCTGGCAGTGCTTGTGATGCAGTCGATCGGATGTATCGCTATCGCCTCTGACCTTGGCACCCAGACCGAGCAGGGAGATGCTTCCGACAGTGCGCACAGAGAGAAGAATATGCTGACCTACGAAAACCTCAACGAGCTTTCGGAGGGCAAAAATATCGTGTTCTTCCTTATCGACCGCTTTGACGTGAGATATTTTGAAAAGCTTCAAGCGACCGATCCCGAATTTCTCGAGGGACTTGACGGATTTACATTCTATAACGATTACACGAGCCTATATTGCCGTACCTACCCCGCCGTTGCATCGATACTGACGGGCAAGGAGAACGATTTTAAGGACACCAGATTAAATTATTTCAAAGAGATATATACCGACGGCGGACATCTCCGCAATCTTCACAACGCGGGCTATGACGTCAACGTATACACCGAAAAATATTACGTCTATGACGACGCCTACTATATGTCCGACTACGTTGGCAATATGTCGGGAGTCAAAGGATATGAGATAGATGACAATCTTGCGCTTTCGCGCGATATGATACGTCTGTCACTCAGCACCTGTTTACCCTTTGTAGCAAAAGACACAGTCGGACAGATGAGCACCCCCGATTTTAACGCACATGCCGTTTACGAATCCGACGAGGCTGTTTATGATGCCGACATGAAGAACGTTTACGATTATATCACCGAAAACGAGTTCTCGACTATTGAAAGCCAAGGACAGTTCAGCTTTATCCATATTTACGGATGCCACACCCCGATAAAGTACAATCTTAATTGGGAAGAGGCGAACGATAAAGAAAAGTACGACACCACGATGGCGCTCAAGCAGAGTCTTACGATAATATACGAATATATCGAGCAGATGAAGGCGCTTGGCGTATACGAAGATGCAACGATAGTCATTACAGGTGACCACCCTGACACACTCAGCGACACCAAGCTTATCGGAGAGGCAAGCAAGAGCGATAACGGAACAAGAGTCACCGCGATGCTTTTCAAAAAATCGGGCGAGAGTGGCACTGAAATGAAAACGAGTACCGCACAGATCTCGCAGGACGAGCTTTGGAATACGATATATGAGTCCGAGGGCCTTAAATCGCTCAAGTCGGGAGAGTCCTTCTTTGATATCCCCGAGGGTGTGGACAGAGAAAGAAGATATCTCTTTGAGCTTTCGGTCACTCTTGAGGATAAGTCTCGCGCAGATGAGATAGTTACCTACAAAATAGTCGGAAGCGCAAGAGACAAGGATAACTGGTCGATCGAGAGCCGCCGGGTTATTGAAAAGATATACAAATAACATTTGGAGAAAACGATGAATAACGTACTGTATTACATCTGCGTTCCGCTTGGAGTGCTGATGAAATGGTGTTGGCAGCTGCTTGGCAATTACGGACTTGCCGTTCTGCTTTTCACTCTTGCCACGAAGTTGGTTCTTTTACCGATCTCGGTCTGGATACACAAAAATTCGATCTTAATGGTCAAGATACAGCCCGAGATGAATATGCTCAAGGTCAAGTATAACGGCGACAGCCAAACGCTTGCAACCGAGCAGTCAAAACTCTTTAAAAGAGCAAAATACCGCCCGATGCTCACGCTTGTGCCGCTTGTTTTGCAGATAGTTCTTCTGCTTGGAGTGGTATATATCATCAACCGCCCCTTGACTTACCTTTTTGGTGTCGGAAATGCCGATATTATTGCTATGGCAGAGGCAGCGGAGCTGAATCTTGAATCCTCCTCGTACGAATTATCGCTTATCGAGGCGATACGCGCAGGCACCTACACGCTTCCCGAGAATTTCGCTTGGCTCGGTGAGAAGATCGCGGCGTTTGACAGTAGATTTTTAGGCCTTGAGCTTGCCACGATACCGACGGCGGTATGGGGAATATATACATTGATCCCGCTTCTTGCCGCCGCGTCGTCCTGGGTGCTCTGCTTTGCACAGAATAAAGCGAACGTGCTCCAGCACGAGCAAGGAAACGGCAACAAATACGGAACGATGATCTTTTCTGTATGCTTGTCTCTCTATCTCGGCTGCTTCGTGCCGACGGGCATCGCGCTTTATTGGATGGCGGGAAATATTCTCTCGGTCGTTCAGCTTTTGCTTCTCAACGCGGCGATAAATCCGAAAAAATACGTCGATTACGAGGCTTTGGAGGAGAGCCGCAAGGCACTTGCCGAGCTCAAGCTTGACGAGAACGCAGAAGAGAAGAAAAAGAAAGAAAAAGAAAATCGCCGCCGTGAAAATGCGGATTATAAGAGATTTTTCTCTGTCGTAAACAAGCACCTTGTTATCTATTCGGAAAAGAGTGGATTTTACAAGTATTTCAAGGGAATTATCAAAGAATTACTCGCACGCTCGGATATGGTGATACATTACGTCACCAATGACCCCGACGACGTTATCTTTGAGGTCGCGAAAAAAGAGCGTCGCATCAAGCCCTACTATATAGGACTTAAAAAGACGATAAGCTTGATGCTTAAGCTCGAGTGCGACGTCTGCCTTATGACTACTCCCGACCTTGACAAATATTATCTCAAAAAGTCCAAGATGAAGAAGGACATTGAGTATATTTACGCACCCCACGCGCTTATGAGTATGCATATGGGAATGAAGGAGGGCTCGCTTGACGCGTTCGATACCATATTCTGCGCGGGCGAGCACATAAAGAGGGAAGTACAGGCGACCGAGAAGGTTTACGGACTTCCGATGAAGGAGTGCGTTGAATTTGGTTATCCTCTCGTTGACGACCTCATTCCGCTTGGCGAGGAAGAGAGAAAAACGCACAAGCAGGGCGGCAGACGCGAGATCCTCATCGCTCCCACGTGGAACGAGGACAATATCCTTGATAGCTGCATCGACGAGATGCTTGAGAAGCTTCTTTGCGACGAGTATCACATCACCGTCCGTCCTCACCCCGAGTACGTAAAGAGATTTGGTCAGAAAATGAACGCGACGGTCGAGCGCTGGCGCGACAAGATCGGCGACGGACTTACCTTTGAGCTTGATTTTTCGAGCAACAAATCGATCTATTCGTCCGATCTGATGATCACCGACTGGTCTGGAATTTCGTTTGAGTTCAGCTTTGCTACCAAACGCCCGACGCTCTTCGTCAACACAAAGATGAAGGTGCTCAATGAAAACTGGCAGAAGATCAACTGCACGCCTATCGAGATAACCCTGCGCGACGAGATAGGTATGTCGATAGAAAAGAGCGACGTCAAGAATATCGGCGAGATCGTCAAGGACACGTTCAAGAGATCGACCGAATACGAAAAGAAGATAGATGCGGCGCTGCATAAGGCGGTCTATAACGTCGGACATTCCGACCCTGTCGGAGCAAAGTATATTTTAAAGCGAATCGTTGAGAAACAGGAGGCAAGAAAATGATCTTTAATATGTTTAATATGGTCGCAAATCTTGACCCCAAGTCGCTTTACATTGACCCGACCGCGATAACGACCTCGCTCGTGTCAGCAAGCGGAATTATAATCGCGCTTGGCGCTTCTGCAGGAGTCCTTCTTGGCAGACTGGCGACGGTAAGTGCAAAATTGAACGTGTTTGTTACCAAAATAACACGAGGATTTGTAAATGCGTTCTGCGTGGTTGATCACGCGGGCAAGACAGTTGAGCCCGATATAACGCTTAAGAAAAAGCTTTAATGTACAAAGCCCCCTTCAAGGGGGCTTTTACAATAAAATTGGCATAAAAAAAGCTATCACAAAGCAAAATCTTTCGGTCAAATGCCTGAAATTGAAGATTTTATCGCTTTAAGTTGCTAAAACCTATTGACGAAATTTTTAAATCGTAGTATAATATTAATAATTTATTTTATCTATATTGCGGAGGTTATTATGAACAGAGTCTACAATTTTTCGGCAGGCCCCTCTATGCTTCCTCTGCCCGTGCTTGAGCAGGCGGCAAAAGAGCTTGTATGCTACGGTGAGTCGGGAATGTCGGTAATGGAAATGAGCCATCGTTCTCCCGATTACGAGGCGATCATTCAGGCAGCAGAGGCAGATCTGCGTCGATTGATGAATATTCCCGATAACTATAAGGTGCTCTTTCTTCAGGGCGGTGCGTCCACGCAGTTCTCGTCGATCCCTATGAATCTGATCAACCTCAAGCCTGCAAAAAAGGCGCTCTATGCCGTTTCGGGACAGTTCTCGGGCAAGGCGTACAAGGAAGCGCAGAAGATGGGCTACAACGCAAAATGTATCGCTACCACGAAGGACGATAACTTCGATCACGTTCCCGCGATCACCAAGGATATGGTAGATCAGGACGCGTCCTATCTGCACATTTGCTTCAATAATACTATATACGGCACGAAATACCCCTATATACCCGAAACGGGAGACGTTCCGCTGGTTGCAGACCTCTCTTCCTGCATTATCTCCGAGCCTGTCGACGTGACCAAGTTCGGTGTGATCTATGCGGGAGCGCAGAAGAATATGGCACCCGCAGGTGTGACGCTCGTTATCGTCCGCGAGGACCTTCTCGGCTATGCCGACGAGAGCATACCCACTATGCTCGATTGGAAGACTATGGCGGATAACGACTCTATGTACAATACTCCCCCTTGCTATGCAATATACGTTGCAGGACTCGTCTATAAGTGGATCGAGCAGCTCGGCGGTCTTGAGGTCATGAAGGAGATGAACGAGAAGAAGGCAAAGCTTCTCTACGATTACCTCGATAGCCAGAGCTACTATGTAGCACCCGTTAAGCCCGAGTCACGTTCGTTGATGAACGTTACCTTCGTCACGGGTGACGCCGACCTTGATAAGAAATTCGCAAGCGAGGCGGCTAAAGCAGGACTCAAAAACCTGAAAGGTCACAGAAGCGTCGGCGGTATGAGAGCCTCTATCTATAACGCTATGCCCTACGAGGGCGTTGAAGCGCTCGTCGCGTTTATGAAGAAATTTGCCGAGGAGAATCCTAAAACATGATCAAAAACATAAAATTACTCAACAAAATTGCAAAGGTCGGTACAGACAAGCTTGACCGAGAGCTTTTCAACGTAGGCGAGGACGTAGAGGCGCCCTATGGAATTATGGTTCGCTCTGCGAATATGCTCGATATGGAATTCAACCCCGAGCTTCGCGCTATCGCAAGAGCAGGCGCGGGAGTAAACAACATCCCGATAGACAGATGCACCGAGCACGGTGTCGTCGTGTTCAACACGCCGGGAGCGAATGCAAACGCGGTTAAGGAGCTTGTTATTTGCGGACTTATGCTCGCGTCCAGAGACGTCGTTGGCGGCGTAGAATGGGCAAACACCTTGACCGAGGATGTGGCAAAGCAGGTGGAGAAGGGCAAGAGTAAATTTGCAGGCGTTGAGGTCGCGGGCAAGACACTTGGAGTTATCGGACTTGGCGCGATCGGCGGAATGGTGGCGAATACAGCGGTCCATCTTCGTATGAACGTCGTCGGATGTGACCCTTATCTGTCGGTAGAAGCAGCGTGGAATCTCAATCACCATATAACCAAAGCGGCTGCGTATGACGACATTTACGCTTGCGCGGACTATATCACCCTCCACGTACCCTCCACCCCTCAGACAAAGGGAATGATCAATAAAGAGACCATTGCGAAGATGAAGGACGGCGTCAGAATTTTGAACTTCTCCCGTGCTGACCTTGTCAATGCCGCAGATCTCAAGGAAGCGCTTGAAAGCGGAAAGGTTGCCGCATACGTGACCGATTTCCCCACCGAAGACGTAATAAACGTCAAAGGCGTGGTGGCGATCCCCCACCTTGGAGCGTCGACAGAGGAGAGCGAGGACAACTGCGCAGTTATGGCGGCACAGGAGCTTGCCGACTATCTTACCAACGGAAACATCCGCAACAGCGTCAATTTCCCCGCGATCTCGATGGCTCGCAGCGGCGACGCGAGAATCTGTATGCTTCACAAGAACGTTCCCGCGGTGCTTTCGAGCATCACTACCTGCTTTTCCGAGCAGGGAATCAATATCGAGAATATGACCAACAAATCTCGCGGCGAGGTCGCGTACACTATTCTTGATATCACAGGCGAAGCAAGCGCCGATTCTCTCGATAAGCT
>CAZQLJ010000018.1:0-1745 GCA_964594085.1 uncultured Clostridium sp. | reverse complement strand
GAGCCCCGCCGAAGCGGGACTCGTTTTTTTTGTTTTTGTTCCAATCAAAACTACTTGTTCGGATTACGCAACGTATATGGTGATGGTCATAACATCTATTGTTTTCGCGTTCTCGGCAACGGTAATCGAGAAGGTTACGGTCACGGTTTGGCCCGAATAAGCAGTAAGATCGATGATATCCTTTGCACCGGTATAGGAGATCCAATAAGTACCGGTAGTGGCAGAATCATATTCCGTTGTGCTAATAATAGCGTCATGCTGATCGGCATTTGTGGCCATTGCGATCGAGCCCGTTGCAGTTCCGCCGGAATGAGTTATCGTGTAGGACAGGCTTTCGTTCAAGGTGTATCCGTCAACGGCAACCCAAGCGCTTCCGAATGCAATGTAATTTGCGGTTTTGGTGCTGTCAAAAATAGATTTAGACTCAGAAGAGTTTTTGATAGCGCCCATGTAACTGGTAGTTGTCAGATCCGAGGTGTCCGCGTTGCTGCAGTGATAGAATGTGTTCACATACAATGTCCAAGCGTGAACTTCAACGTGAACTGCATATATGATCACCACGTGTCCGTCGGAGGTAGTAGCTCTTACGGAGATCTTAACCGTCTGGCCTCCGTAAGCGGCAAGATCTGCGGAGAGTCTGATTCTGTAGCCAATCGTTCCGGAAGCGTACGAACTCTGCAAGGCTGTCTGTATGTCATCCCCGCCCTTCCACCAGATATGGCTGCCTGAGTCGGAGTCGGTCTTCGTTGCAGCCGTCCAATGCTCTGTACCGTCTTCTTCGGTGATACATACGCTTACGTCGGTTACGTCTTGACCGCTTATTGCAAACCAGCCGTACAGCGTCCAGGAGTCGCCGTTGAGAACGGTCTGTTGAGTAGCGCCTGCCTCGTAGTAGCAATTGCTCTTGGAAGAGGTGTAATCGGTACCGCCTGCGGTTACGGAGTCAATAGAAGTCTTCCACAGATCCCAACCGTATTCAACGCATTCGCCGTCCTTGACCATAATGTCGCTGAGCTTATCGCAGAATCCGATATATTCGAACTCGGTGGAGGAGTCTGCAGCAAGTCTGTCGAGCATCTGAAGTCTTATCTGGTTGACGTAATACTTTCCGTCGCTCGCCGCTGTAACGGTTTGGGATGCGGAGAGGTCAATAACAAGAGTATGCCACTTGCCGTCGCCTACGAGACCATATGTTGTCATAATGTCTTCATCGGAGTCGATCACATTGTCGTTTGCGGATGCGTAGAGATAGAAGATGCCTGTGCTGGGAATCGCGCTGGTCTTATATCTTATTACCATATACTTACCGGTAGCAATAGAACCTCCGGGGGCGATACCTATCCACTTGTTTCCGTTTGCAGTAACAGTACCGCTGTTGTTGGTGATCTCGGATTCTGTGAAGGAATCGTGAGCGCCGCCGAACATTTCCTTGTAGAGCGAGTCACCCGCATAAGCGTGGTCAAGCTTGCCCCAAATGGGAAGGACTACCTTTACTGTAACGGCATAAATGGTTACGGCATATCCGCCACTTGTAATTACTCTTACGGAAAGCTTAACCGTCTGGCCTTCGTATTCGGACAGGTTAACGGCGGGGTAAATTCTGTAGCCCTTAGTTCCAGAGCTATATCCACCACCTCCGCTTGAGGTAACGTGGCTAGTGATATCGCTGGCCTCGTACCATCTGTTAGCGCCCGCGCCGTCCTTGGTCACGGTGGTCCAGTGCTCTGCTCCGCTTTCGTCAACTA
>CAZQLJ010000017.1:0-14992 GCA_964594085.1 uncultured Clostridium sp. | reverse complement strand
GCGATTTAATGTGAAAATAGTTTGTTATATAAATGTGAAAAATATTTGTCCAATTAAGATAATTATATTCTGCTTTTTTTCAATAGTATTCCCAAAACAAAAACAGAGCCCTCCGAAAAGGACTCTGTAATTGAAAAAATTATTGCTTGTCGTATTCTTTTTGACTGTTGCAAAGTCCGCAAGCACCGCAGTTTCCACCGCAGGAGCAGGAGGATTTGCCTTTTTTCTTATTTATTACGCCAACGACAATAATCGATATAAATGCAGCTGAAATAACTCCGATCAAAAGATATGATAACCAGGGCATAATTTTATCCTCCTTGTAAAAGATTTTTTATTTGTTCAATGCCTTTTTAGCAGGACGAACCAGCATATAGACCATAAACGCAAGCACGAGAACGGCTGCGATCGTGCCTATGATGTTGCCAGCACCTATAAACCAAGCGCCGAGCTGATATACGATGAGCGAGCAAGCGTAAGCGAAAACGCACATATAACCGATAGCAAATGCCGTCCACTTGCCGTTGTTCATCTCTCTCTTGATAGCACCCATAGCTGCAAAGCAGGGAGCGCAGAGAAGGTTGAATATCATAAACGAGAATCCAGCGAGAGCGTTGCCGTCAAAGAAGATGATTCCTGCCGCCTGCTGAGCCGAAAGAAGCTCGCCTACAAGCGCTTCTTCCATTCCTGCAAGTGCACCGAATACGCCGACTACCTCTTCCTTAGCAACAAGACCGAGAATAGTTGCAACAGCAGCTTGCCAGGTTCCGAATCCAAGAGGAGCAAAGATCCAAGCGATAGCGCTACCTATTACCTCAAGAATAGACGCGCCGCCGAGCTCCTCGGTGATGTAGTGGAATCCGCCCTCAAACGAAAGGCTGTTGAGTGTCCAGATAATAATGCTTGCCGCAAGAATAACTGTTCCCGCACGCTTGATGAAGGACCAACCACGTTCCCACATAGAGCGCAACACGTTGCCTGCAACGGGAGCATGATAAGCGGGAAGCTCCATAACGAAGGGAGCAGGATCACCCGCAAAGGGCTTTGTCTTCTTAAGAATAATACCCGAAATAATTACCGCAGCAATACCGATAAAATAAGCTGAGGTAGCAACCCAAGCGCCGCCGAGCCAACTGTCGCTGAAGAGAGCGCCCGCGATAAATGCGACTATAGGCATTTTAGCTCCGCAAGGCATAAAGCCTGCGGTCATAATGGTCATTTTTCTGTCGCGGTCCTGCTCGATAGTTCTCGAAGCCATGATACCGGGAACGCCGCATCCCGTGCTCACGAGCATAGGAATGAAGGACTTTCCTGAAAGACCGAACTTGCGGAACACACGGTCCATAATGAACGCAACACGCGCCATATATCCGCAATCCTCAAGCAGAGAAAGAAGAATAAAGAGGACAAGAAGCTGGGGAACGAAGCCGAGCACCGCACCAACACCGCCTACGATACCGTCCATAATAAGCGAGTAGAGCCAAGGGAAGATAACGGGGTCGCCCGCTTGGTTCAGGAGTGCCATATCTAATAGCTCGGGAATGCTGACCCACGAGCCCATCCACGAGGGAAGATCACCGGCTGCAGCCGCTTCAGCAAACGAACCGAACAAACCGTCATTCATAAACACTACGGTAAAATCACCGACCGAACCGATAGAGATGAAGTAAACCAAGAACATAGCAACTGCAAATATCGGCAGAGCCAAAATTCTGTTGGTAACTATCTTGTCTATCTTATCCGACACCGAAAGCTTGTCGTGATTCTTCTTTTTGTAGCAGTTCTTCATCAACTGTGCTATGTACACGTAACGCTCGTTAGTGATGATCGACTCTGAGTCATCGTCAAGCTCGCGCTCTGCAGCGGCAATGTCCTTTTCAATGTGAGCGAGCATTTCCTTGGAGAGCCCAAGAGCCTCAATCGCCTTTTCATCTCTTTCGAAGATCTTGATCGCATACCATCTCTGCTGTTCTTCGGGCAGAGAGTGTACTGCCGCCTCCTCGATGTGAGCAATCGCGTGCTCGACCGCGCCCGAGAAGGTGTGCATAGGAACGGTCTTGCCTGCCTCTGCAGCCTTAATAGCTTCCTCGGCAGCGATAAGAGTTCCGTCGCCCTTAAGCGCGGAGATCTCAACGATTTTGCATCCCAGCTCACGGCTAAGCTCCTCAATATTGATCTTGTCGCCGTTCTTGCGAACGATATCCATCATATTGATAGCGACTACAACGGGAATACCAAGCTCCGTGAGTTGAGTTGTAAGATAAAGGTTTCTTTCAAGATTAGTTCCGTCAACGATGTTAAGGATGACGTCGGGACGCTCTCCGATGAGGTAATTTCTTGCAACGACCTCTTCAAGAGTGTAAGGTGAAAGGGAATAAATGCCGGGGAGGTCGGTAACGGTAACACCGTCGTGTTTTTTGAGCTTACCTTCCTTTTTCTCCACAGTAACACCGGGCCAGTTTCCGACGTACTGGTTAGCGCCTGTAAGTGCGTTGAACAATGTCGTCTTACCGCAGTTGGGATTTCCGGCAAGAGCAATTCTGATACTCATAATAGTAAAAGTGCCTTTCTATAAGTTTATTTTAAAAAAATTTCACTTTCAAGTTAGCGATTGCTAACTTCACGTCAAAAATATCAGGGGATAGATCCCCGATACTTTATTCGACCTCAACCATTTCGGCATCAGCCCGACGCAATGAAAGCTCGTAACCGCGAACGTTGATCTCAACGGGGTCACCTAAGGGAGCAACCTTTCGGACATAAATTTCAACGCCCTTGGTAATACCCATATCCATGATCCTGCGCTTGACCGCGCCCTCACCGTGAAGCTTAACTACCTTGACCGTTTCGCCGACCTTGACTTCCTTCAGAGTTTTCATTTCTGCATCCTCCTTAACGTATTATATTATAAAAGAGCAGAGAAGATCACACCATGATCTTCATAGCCATTTCTTTACTTATCGCAACGCGGGACTCCTTTACCTTGACGATAATGTTTCCGCCGATAGAATTAATGATCGTAACGTCACCGCCAACGACAAATCCGAGATTTTCAAGATGCTTTTTCACCTCGGGAGAGCCGCCGATCTTTCTGATCAAATTTTCTTCACCAATATTGGCAAGTGCTAAAGGCATCATAGACAAGTCCTCTTTAGTGTAGATTGCTGTGCTTTCCCATTACAGAGAAAGCAAAATTTTGTCAGTTAGCATCCGCTAACCGTAATTATTATACCACAATACGACAAAATGTCAAGAAGTGTTGTTAAAAATTTTCAAAAATAGCAAAAAGCACAAAAAGAATCGCAATCCCTTTTGTGCTTTTGTGCATTTATCTTAATCGTGTCAATCTATTGCCTCTGAAAGCGTCTGACCGAACAGTCGACCGAGCAGGAGCATAGACGTAGAGTCGTAATGCGCGAAGTCATTGTTTTCGTTAAGAGTAGTCAGATCGTAATCGTTGGTATCTATGAAGTAATTAAGGAGAGAATCTCTAGAAACCAATATCTTCGAGTAATTCAGCGCCAAATAATTGCTCCACATACCGCTGTTGGCTATAGCGGCGTCAATGAACGCAATACCGCGTACGGATGCGTAGTCTGAGTATTTTTCGCGGACGTGAGCTATCAAAGCAGTTTCAAGCTCGTAGTAATTGTATGCCTGCGAAGCGAGATTAGCATCAGATTCACCCTGCATCCAAAGCATACCGACTATCTTGGGAGTAAGCCCTTCGTCCTCAAGAAGCTTAAGACCGTTTTCGATCTGCTGGTCAAGTGTGATCAAGCATTCGTTGGAGTCTGTTCCTTCGGTCGTGGGATTGTAATGACCGTACAGTGTAGCACCGCCGGTGGCGCACTTGATTATGTAGAAGGTCTCGTCGGGATAGGTCTCGGAAAGGTAAGCGGCAAGGCCAAGCTCGGGGCCGAACATCGTCGGATTAACACCCTGACCGGGCTTAACGTCAACGAAGGAAGCAGACTTTTGAGCGAAGACCACTTTGCCATTAGCGTCCAAACATTCGTTGTAGAAAAGGATCTTTACGTTGGAAATTCCCGATGCATACTTGGAATATTCCGTATCACCGATATTCTGCTTAAGAAGATAGTTTACAGTTGTTCCCACGGCGTTGGACTGACCCGAAAGAATGATCACCTTGGCGACGTCTTCGGGATCCTTTTCGGTCACGATATCCTCGGGGGTATCGTCAACCTCTTTGCGAACCTCGTGGACGATGTTGAATCCACCATACAACGCTCTCGACTTGGTGGGTTTTCCGTTATCATAAAATATAAAATTATAATCTGCGTATTCCTCAGGCAGAGCTTTTTTACTCCAGCTGCTTCCGACGATCAGTGAGTCAGATCCGTCTCCTGCTTCGCTCGTAACAACTACGAGATAATCACCTTCTCCAAGCTCGCCCTCTTCAAAAGTGAAGGTGTAAGTCTGGAAGATAGTTCCGACCTTTTCGGAACGAATAGGCTCGGTAGCTACTGTTTCCTTGAAATCGCCTGTAAAATTATAGATACTGATAACAAAGTTAGTTTCTACGTACTTGTCGCCTGCGACCAAACGTAACGCAAGCTCGGTAACGTAGCCGTTGGGAACGGTAAACGACATAGCACAAGATGAGGATTCAGACAGGGGTTTAAAGCTGGGGGAGTCAACTTTATAGCTACAGAAGCTTGCGTAATCCTCGCGCAGCTCAGTCTCAAAGGTTTCTTCCTCAACGGGCTCGATGGTTTCTTCAGCGGTCGTTTCGGTCGTATCCTCGGTGGTTTCAACTGTGGTTTCATTGGTGGAGTCAACAGTCGTCTCGTCGTGCTTGTTGCTCGAGCTGTCGCAGGAAACGCATGCGAACAAAGTAGCTAAAGCCAACACCAATGCAATGATCTTAAAAAATCTCATACCTAATTTTCCTTCCAGAAAGTATCAACTTTACAATTATATCACATAACCTCCACAAAATCAAGAAGATTACCGAAAATAATGAAAAATATTGAGGGATTTTAGCACCGTGATTGACAAAATCAGGGTTATGTGATATAATTTATGAATAGTACGAAAGAGGGTGTTATTTTGAAAATATACAGCTCCGTCTTTGACCTCGTCGGCAACACTCCGTTGCTGGAAACGGTAAATTATGAGAAAAAATATGATCTGAAGGCGAAAATATATGCCAAGGTCGAGTTTTTTAACCCCGCAGGCTCGGTCAAGGACCGTGTCGCAAAAGAAATGATCGAAAAATACGAAAAAGATGGTAAGCTGACAAAGAACAGTACGCTTATCGAGGCGACCTCGGGAAACACGGGCATCGGACTTGCCGCCCTTTGTGCCGCAAGGGGATATAAGCTCATAATCGTTATGCCCGATACGATGTCAAGAGAGCGCAGAGTGCTTATGTCTGCGTACGGAGCAGAGCTTGTATTGACAGACGGTAATCTCGGTATGCAGGGCGCGATCAAAAAAGCCGAGGAGCTCGAGCGTAGCATCGAAGACTCAATGATCGTGGGTCAGTTTACAAACCCCTCAAATCCGGAAGCACATTATAAGACCACGGGTCCTGAAATATGGAATGATACCGACGGCAAGGTCGATATTTTAGTCGCTTGCGTCGGAACGGGCGGCACGATCAGCGGCACGGGTAGATTTTTAAAGGATCAAAACCCCGATATCAAAGTGATCGGAGTCGAGCCGTCCGCTTCACCGTATCTTACCGAGGGCAGATCAGGCGTCCATAAAATACAGGGCATCGGTGCGGGATTTCTGCCCGACACACTTGATCGATCGGTCATCGATGAGATAGTAACCGTCACCGACGATGAAGCATACGAATGCACAAGAGAGATCGCAAGGCTTGAGGGGTTGCTCGTCGGCATATCCTCGGGAGCAGCACTTGTTGCGACGCGAAAGATAGCAGAAAAGCCCGAAAACAAAGATAAAAATATTGTAGTGATCCTACCCGACACGGGCGAAAGATATCTCTCGGCGGGAGTATTTGAATAAAAGGAACGAAACGAAATGAGAAACGCACAGCTTGCGGATATTCTTCGTCCGCAAACAATAGACGATATAGCAGGTCAGAAGCACCTTTTCGGTGAGCGCGGAGTCATCCGTAGAATGATGAACGGCGGCAGAATCACGAATATGATCTTTTTCGGCCCTCCCGGTACGGGAAAAACCACCGCCGCATCGATAATTGCAAAGCAGTCGGGAATGGACTTTCACCGCCTTAACGCCACAAGCGCCTCGCTTTCCGACGTAAAAGAGGTTTTGGCAGGCTCGGCAAGTTTTTTCGGCTCAAACGGAACGCTTCTGTATATCGACGAGATCCAGTATTTCAACAGAAAGCAGCAGCAGTCGTTGCTTGAATACATCGAGGATGGCAGAGTAACTCTTATCGCCTCAACGACCGAAAATCCGCATTTTTACATATATAACGCGATAATCTCGCGCTCGTCGCTCTTTGAGTTCAAGCCTGTCGAGGCAAGCGAGTGTGCCAAGATGCTCTATCGTGCGCTCGACTATCTTAACAATGAAAACGAAACGCAAAAGACCGTTTCGCAGTCGACTGCGGAATATATCGCCAAGGCGGCGGGCGGAGACGTGCGCCGCGCCATCGGACTCTTTGAAAACGCGTATTTTTCGGCAGAAAATGAGATAACCCCAGCCGATGCCGATCAGTTCAACTACGGAGTCGGCAATTACAACGACGACGTGCATTATGATATGCTTGGATGTCTGCAAAAATCTATCCGAGGCTCCGATCCCGACGCGGCGGCGTTTTACGTCGCGAAAATGGTAGAGCAGGGAGACATCATCTCGCTTTGCAGAAGACTTCAGGTGATCGCAAGCGAGGACGTAGGACTCGCGTATCCGATCGCCCCTGTCATAGTCAAGGCGTGCTGCGACTCTGCGCGTGAGCTTGGTCTGCCCGAGGCAAGAATACCGCTCGGACATGCGGCAATAATGCTTGCGACCGCACCGAAATCAAACACCCAGCACCTCGCTGTCGACGCTGCACTAGAGGATGTCAAAGCAGGTAAGGGATTAACTCCTCCCATCCACCTGCAAAGCCCGCTTTTCAAGGGCTATAAATACCCACACGACTACCCGAACCGCTACGTCGAGCAACAATACCTGCCCGATGACCTCAAAAACAAGAAATATTATTTCTACGGCGATAATAAAACCGAAAAAGCCGCAGAGGAATATTGGAAAAAGATAAAGGGTAAATAAAAAACAAGCCGTATGCTATTTTGCACACGGCTTGTTTTTTATTAATCGGAAATAATTATCTCAATCTGCTCCCAAATCTCAGGATATTTCTCCTTATAAACGCTCTCGGCGTTTTTAATGCTTGCCTCACTGATGTTTTTCTCAATGATAAATCCGCTATTGTCGAATTGCTCGGAGAGATGCGCCGCGTAAGCAAGCAAATTTACCTTGTCAGTGCTGAATTTTTCTTTGAACGAGTCCGACAGAGAGGTCACAGAGCCAAGAAGCTCAACAACCTCGCCGTCCTTCATCGTTATTTTGAAGGTAAGTCCGCCGTCTTCGTCACAAGCGAAGGAGTAGCGCATAACGTCGTTCTTCTCGTTCCACTTGTACTCCTTTGTGGTCACAAAGCAGACCTTGGAGATCGAATCCTCGCGAAGCTCTGTATACGTGTTTGCGGCAAAAATGGCGAAGAGCAGAGAAGCGGAGATACAACCAATGATCACAAACTTGAATATCTTGCCGATCTTCGCGCCGTCTCCGTTTTGAGACGCTATTTGTGAAAGCTTCACCTGCCATACGATAAATATCACCTCGTAAAGCACGAACGCGATAGTTAACCCCGTCAGTGTCATAGGAAGCAACGCACACGCCACATCGTCTCCGAATCTGATGCCTACAAAGAGTCGATTCAGTAGAGAAGATATTACCGCGTAAACCACAACTCCGAGAACGACGCCAAGCGTTCCGAGAATTCCGGAAGCACAGCCCTTGTTATTCTTTTTGTTCAAAAATATTTACCAAGCCTTTCAGAAATTACAGTAAGCGATAAGCCTTGCAGCCGTTCAGCTTCGCGCAGAGTGTCGAAGCATCCTTTTCGGTCATCTCACCCGTGATAAGCGCGACCTTGTTGCCCGAAATAGCGAAATTAGAAATAGGACCAAAGCACTTCTCGGCGATCTTGCTGTCAAGCTTGCAGTCGGTACATTTCTCGAATACGAAAAATCTCTTGCACTTGTAGGACTCAACGTCGGCAATGTCCGAAGCCTCTGCAATCTTGAATTCAGGGAGCTTTATCGAGCCGTCAGTATGCGCGATAGCATCAACGATATCCGCGCAGACCGCACTTGCCGTGGGAAGCTTGCCGGCTCCGGGACCGTAGAACATGACCTCGCCAACCATATCTGCGCCAAGCAGAATTCCGTTGAACACACCGTTGATTCCCGAAAGGGGATTCGAATGGGGCACGAGACGGGGAGACACCATAGCAAGTATCTTGCCGTCCACCTTCTTCGCGTGACCGATAAGCTTTATAGCGTAACCGAAGCTGTTAGCCATTTCGACGTCGGAGGTTGCAATATTTGTTATACCTTCAACGTAAATATCATTGGGCGAAATCGATTTACCAAAAGCAAGCGCAGCGAGAATAACGATTTTTCTTGCCGCATCAAGACCCTCAACGTCCGCCGCGGGATTTCTTTCGGCATAGCCCTTGTCCTGCGCGTCCTTAAGCACGTCGGCAAAATCTGCGCCCTCGGTTGTCATCTTTGTAAGAATGTAGTTGGTCGTGCCGTTGAGAATACCGCTGATCTCGGTAATATTGTTGGATGCAAGATCGTTGCACATAGGACGAATGATCGGAATACCGCCGCCCACGCTCGCCTCAAAAAGATAAGCAACGCCGTGCGCCTTTGCGATCTCAAGCAACTCTGTGCCGAAATTGGCAACAACCTCCTTGTTTGAGGTAACAACGCTCTTTCCGGCTTCAAGACAAGCCTTGGAGAAATCGTAAGCGGGGTGTGAGCCGCCCATCATCTCGGCAACGACCGAAACCTCAGGATCGTTCAGAATTATATTAAAGTCGTGTATGACAAGGCTCTCAAAGGGATTTCCGGGGAACTCCCTCAAATCGAGAATGTATTTGATATTGATCTCCTTGTCAAGCTTTTTTTCGATTATGCTCTTGTTTTGTGTCAGAACCTCAGCGACGCCCGAACCGACGACACCGAAGCCGAGTATTGCTACGTTAACCATATTTTACCATTCCTTGATCTGTTTGCTAACAAACAAAATAATATACAAAAAACAGTATACCATATTTTTTGAAAAAATGCAACAGTTACTCTTGAAAAAAATACAAAAGTGTGGTAGAATATATGAGTCACATCATTTTTGGAGGAAAAAGAACCAAATGGGCGCGCGCATCAGAGATAAAAGAAACGTAAAGATATTTGTGCTTTACCTTATGCAGAATATAAATTACCCCTTAGACTACGTTACACTCAACGATATCGTTATGCAAAACGACTACGTTATGTACCTTGATTTTGCCGAATCGTTTCACGAAATGCTCGACGCAGAGCTCGTCAACGAGGCGTGCAAGAACGAGGCGGGAGACCCGATGTACACGGTAACCGATAAGGGAAGAATAGTAGCAACCGAGCTCCATAGCGAGATACTCTCGTCGCTTCTCGATAAAAGTCTTGAGTGCGCGTTGCGCTATCTCGACTTCAAAAAGAGAAATATCAAGGTGTCAAGCCGAGTTGAAAAGAGAGATGACGGCAGATATAACGTTGTCTGCATAATCAAGGAAAACGGAGTTACGATAATGCAGAACAGCACCGTCGTTGACACCGCCAACCGCGCACAGCGAATGGAGGACAACTTTCGTGATCACCCCGAGGTCGTCTATAAGGGAGTTATGGCGCTTTTGTCGGGAAATATTAATTTTATATTCAATTGACATTATGCACAAAAAAGCACCTCGAAAAGAGGTGCTTTTTGTTAACCGATAATAATATTGAAGGTATCCGAAAGTAATACTTAACAAACTTTTTTGAAATTATTTGTGCAAAAATAACATTTATTTTTCGCGATGTGATTTTTGTGCACAAAAGCGCAAATATTTTTTTGTGCAAAAGTGACCATAGGTAAACGAATTGTGTCAAATTGTACAAATTCTTGACGAAAAAAAACTGTTGACCAAAATCGCCGTTAATGTTATAATTATTATGATGTATAGGCTTTTTTATTTAATTTAAAGAGGTAAAATGAACAGAAATAGTCAGGACAGCCTTTTTGAAAATGCAGACACACTTATCGAGCTGATAACACACGCAAGAGAGGGAAGTCAGGATGCCTTCGTTGAGTTGAGACGAAGATATAAACCCCTTATCGAAAGTCAGATCGCGAAGCATACTTTGGCGGATATGTCAGCGCAGGACGTAGAGGATCTGCGCGGAGAGGCAACTTCAATTTTCGGAAACGCAGTCTGCAATTATGACTGTACGGCAGAGGGCGTGGAATTTGGACTTTATGCCAAGATCTGCATGGGCAACGGACTTGTTTCCTTCGTCCGTTCTTATTTGAGAAGAAAAAAGAAGACTGTAATTCCTCTGGAGCTTGCCGAAAACTCTGCGGCGACGGGTAGCGATCCGTTGCAGTCGCTTGTGGACAAGGAGAATGCTCAAGAGCTTATGCGAACCATAAAAAAGAGTCTTTCAGACTACGAAAATCGCGTCTGGTGGCTCTACGTTTCGGGTATGTCGGCATCAGAGATCGCCGCAACTATCGGAGAAGCAGATCCAAGATCGGTATCGAATGCGATATACCGCATCAGAAGAAAGCTGCGCTCAAAGCTCTCCGATCAGAATAATTTTGAATAAATTCTCAAAGAGAGTTTATTATATATTTTCCCCTCACTGTAAAAGCGGAGTGACGGGAAGCTTACAAATCAAAGTGAGGTAAAATGACAATGTGCGAAAATGAAGTAAAAGTTGAAGGTATGGAAGAGGTTACCGAGGTAGTATACGAGGACATCACCCTTACCTGCAGAGATTGCGGTCAGGAGTTCGTATTCACCGCCGGTGAACAGACTTTCTACGCTGAAAAGGGCTTTAAGAACCAGCCCAAGTGCTGCAAGGCTTGCCGCGACAAGAAAAAGAATGCTGAAAGAGGCGAGCGTCAGTACTTCATCGCTACTTGTAGCGAGTGCGGCGGCGAGGCTAAGCTGACTTTCCAGCCTTCCAGCGACAGACCCGTTTACTGCAGTAAGTGCTTCGAAGCAAGACGCTCTGCTCAGTAAAACTGTAATAAAGACACGGTAAACAAGTTGCGCTTTTAACTTCAGTTTATACTCGTCAATTTAATTATAGTTACAAAATCCCCGTAAGCGTCATAGCTTACGGGGATTTTGTCATTGAATGGTACGAAATTTTCTGTCGTAGCTCTTTTCGGAAAGCAGGGAGGCGTATAAAAACTCGCCCTCGTCCGTTCCTATTGTCCGCGTTAAGAACAAAAGACCGATATATATCGCAAGAGTAAGTATAATGCCGAAAACAAGACCAAATGTGCCGCCAAAATTGAAGGGCAAAGCCATAAGAATAAGCTTTGCGGCATTCGTAGCGCCCACGATGCAGATTATCGGCATGGCAACCTGATGGATCACGCGCGGCTTGATCTTGCTGACTGATATCATCTTTCCAAGACTTAGTGACGTGTTGAGTATCTCGGTCGCGTATATCGAGATCACGTAGCCCCATATTCCGATCATAGGTATCAGAGTCAGAGCAAATATGCAAGCGGTCAGTGTGTCGGCAATATTCACGTTCATCGAGTAGACCTGATGCCCCGTGCCCTTGAGAATAGCGTCTACGGCGCTGTCAATATACATAACGGGAACGAGAGGCGCAAGCACGCGGATATATAACGCGGTCTCCTCGTTGTTGTATATCAGCATACCGAGCTCGTTGGAGAAAAACAGCATAATTCCCGCAACACCCACCGAAAAGATCAATGATAAGGTCAAAGCGCGATAAGAAACACGTTTCAACCTTTCGTTATTATTCTGCACACAGCATTCGCTTATCTCGGGGATCAGAAGACCCGAAAAAGCCGAGACGAAAGCCGACGGAAAGAGAACTACGGGCAGAGCCATGCCATGAAGCGCGCCGTATGAGGAAAGCGCCGCAGCCCAGCTTTGTCCGCTTGCCTTAAGACCCTTCGGTATAAGTGCATGCTGAAACATACTTAGAGCCGACCGTATACACGCACTGAATGTTACGGGCAGAGTGATCCCCAAAAGCTTTTTTGTCAATCCGCCGCCCGTTGTATTCGTAGAACTTTTCTCATAAGATAATTTTTTAAGATCTACCCGATAAAGCAGGTAAGTGATAGCCAAGGAGATAAATTCCGCAAGAGTGCCGCCGAGCACAAGCGCGATACAAGCCTCCTCCGTGCCCTTGTCGACAAGCAAAGTGAGTAAAGCCACCGTGATAGCTATCTTGCAAAGCTGAACCACTATCTGAAACGCGGCATTGACCTTGACCCTGCGAACCGCAGTAAAATAACCCGAAAGACAAGAGCATATAGCGACGGGTATGAGCGAGATAGACAGTATCCTCAGCGGTGTGACTGATCGAGCATCGCCAAGCAGAAATTCGGCAATCAAAGGAGCTCCGAAAAAGAGCAAAAGCGTCGCAATAGCACCCGTGATAGTGCAGCAGACAAGTGCGCGCCGCGCCGACCGTTTCGCAAGTGCAGGATCACCAAGACCGAGAGCGTCGGAGACCAACCTCGTCGTTCCGAGATTTATCCCCGCCGCCGCAAGAGTTATAGAAAAGCCGTAAACGCTTCCAAGCAGAGAATAAAGACCCATCGCTTCGCTTCCCGCGCGATTTGAAACGTAAACGTTGAATATTACCGCGACACCGCGCATAATAAGCGCCGTCAGAGTCAGAGAAATAGCGTTAAGAAAAAATTTTCGTGTTTTTGAAGCCATCAGGCAAGCGCCTCCCAAGATTAGCTTGTACTGTTCTATAAGTATGAATCCGCGGAGATGTTTATGCCGTACTGAAACTAAAAAAGGCTTTTGCCCGAGAGCAAAAGCCTTTTTTATAATATTTGTATGATAATTATTCACTTCTGAGTGCCACAACGGGATCCTTCTTTGCCGCCGAGCGAGAGGGAATTATACCCGCGATAAGCGTCAGCACCATACTGATCACCACGAGGATCAAAGCGCCCTGCCAAGGCAGAATAGCGCGGATGTTGTCAAGTCCCGTAAAGTACTGAACGATAGCAGTTATCGGTATGCAAAGCAGAACCGTCATCAGAATACCGATGACACCCGCAGAGAGACCGATAATAAGCGTCTCCGCATTGAATACTCTCGAAACGTCCTTCTTCGAAGCACCGATAGCACGGAGAATACCGATCTCCTTGGTTCGCTCAAGAACCGAGATGTTGGTAATAATACCGATCATTATCGAGGAAACCACGAGCGAGATCGAAACGAACGCGATAAGCACGTAAGAGATCGCATTGATAATAATGGTAACAGAAGACATAAGGGAGCCGACAAGGTCGGTGTACTGAAGCTCGTCGGGAGCCTTTCCTTCAGGCTTTACTCCGTGCTCCTTCTCATATTCTTCAACGTATTTCTCATTTACCTCAGTGTTATAGTTGCTGATGAACTTCTCGATAGCCTCTTTTGATTCAAAATCCTTTGCATAGAAGTTGATAGAAGCGGGAGAAGCCTTTTCGGCATCGTCAAGCGTTTCGAGCACGCTGTCGTAGGTCGCGTCGATCTGAGGAGCCATATTATAAAGCTGTTCCTCAAGCTGAATGAACGCGGGGTCGTCTTCGGTGAGAGTGGAGAGCAGAGTAACGAAAATTTCCTCGTTGACCGTCATATTCTTTATGCTTTCGGTAAGCTGCTCGTAGATCGCATTCATAGCGTCCGCACCTGCCATCTCAATAAGACCGGGGATCGGGAAAGGCATCTGCTCGCTTGCGGGAATGCCCATAAACGCGCCGAGCACCTGAGTCTGTACGTCAAGCACGGGAAGGAGTCTGACGAAATTGTTAGCTGTGATGTCGATACCGTCGGTAGTTTGAGAAAGCATCAAACACAAGCCGTCGATAGTATTTTTGTTAGCGGGATCAGCCTGCGCCGCACCGAGCACAGCACTGAAAATCTGTGCTTGATTTTCAGCAGGAAGCAGCATAAACATACCGAGGAAGGACTCCGTATCGGTAACCTGTATTCTGTCGGAGAAATCGGGGTTGTTGAGTATCTGCTGGGTCATATAAGCGTAGAACATATCCATCGTTGCCTCGTCGATCTTATTAACAAGCTCGTGGATAGTCTCGGGAGTGTACTTCGTTCTCTCAAAGGGAAGACCCGTCAAAACGTTGATGTTGGGAGTTTCCTTCTGCTGATTTATGACCTTGCTCGTCTCATTTTGCTTGAGAATATAGTCGGTAAGATCCTTGGTGTAGCCCACCGCACCTGCGATCGAGGTAGCGGCAGCGCTTTCTTTGGGACGGATTATACCCGAAATCTTTATCTCAATGCCGTTTTCGGTAACGAATTTTTCCTGATCGAACGCAAATCCTTCTCTCAGGTCATTCCAAACGGGATATTCCACACCGTCAACGGTGTAGACCTTGCCACTCTCATCGAAGAACTCCGACGTTGTAAGCAGCATAAATTTCATATTGAGAATATCCTCGTACGTATAAGGAGGAAGCTCCTCGGGCTTGTATTGACCGTTCATCAGATCTTCCATTTCCTTGTCGATCTCGTTGGGGTCAAGAATTCCGAGCATATAAAGCGTCATCTTGCTTATCTGGTTGTTGGAATTGACCACGAGAACTACCTCGTTGTATTCCTCGGGCCAGTTACCCGCAATAACGTCGTATTGCTGATCGAGCAGAGTCTGATTGTCTATCATTTCGGAGAAAATGTTCATTCCTCCCATGCTTCCGCCCATTTCCA
>CAZQLJ010000016.1:0-15005 GCA_964594085.1 uncultured Clostridium sp. | reverse complement strand
TCCATCGGCATCTGCTCGATAACTGCGGGATTCAAGGCTTCAAGCATCGATTTCATCTGTGTCTGCTGTCCTTCGAGTACAATGCGCACAAACCTTCCGCTTCGATCGATCGAAACCACGGGAAGCGCCGAGAACATATCGTCAGAGATCTCGTCGACAAAGGCAAGCTGGAACTTACAGTAGCGATCAACTCGCTCGGCAATATCTCCCGACGACGCCACGGTCATCTTGTCGATGAGCGCATAGCAATCGCAGAAATCCTCAAGCTCGCGAAGCGAATGGCTCGAGATTATAACTCCCGTTCCGTCCTCCTCGACCGCCTTGTTTATCGCCTTCTTGAATGCAAGCCGCGCCAGAGGATCAAGACCGTCAAAAGCCTCGTCCAGCAAGAGATATTTCGGTCTCACCGCAAGAGCTAACGCAACATAGAGCTGCCGTCTCATTCCCTTTGAAAAATTGCGTATAGGCTTCTTTTCGTCAAGGTCAAACTCGGTCATATAGCGGTCAAAGACCTCATAATCCATCTTGGGATAAAATACCTTATACATCTGATAAAGGCTTCTGCCCGTTGTGTGTATCGTGTAGTACGGATCGTCGGGCAAGAAGAAGATTTTGCTTCTCGCGCTTTCTTCTTTCATGCTTTCGCCGTCGCAGAGGATCTCGCCCTCGGTGGCTGTATATACTCCCGAGATCAGTCGCAAAAGCGTGGTCTTTCCCGCGCCGTTTATACCGACAAGACCCATTACGCTGCCCTCGTTAAGCGAAAGGTTCACGTTTTCAAGTATCTTTTTCTGACCGATGAAATGGGTCAGATTTTTTATCTCTAACATTCGCCATACACCTCCTCTATCCAATCTATAAGCGTTTGTTTTTCGATCCCCATGTCGCGTAGCGCCACTATGACCGACCTCTTGTCAGGCGGACGTTGTGTGTCCGATTTCCCTTGTGTGACAAAGGCTCCCTTCTTTGGCAGGGAGCAAATAAGTCCCTCTTTTTCAAGCGTTGCATAGGCCTTTGCGATCGTGTTCGGGTTAACGCCAAGCTCTCCTGCCGCCTCTCTGACCGAGGGCAGCTTATCACCATCTTTATAAACTCCGAGCTTGATATATTCCTTAAAGCGCTCGGCGATCTCGAGATAAACGTCCTGTTTTCCCGAAAAATTCAACTGCATTTTGCAAGCCTCCTTTCTTTCAAAACTGCTAATCTGTATTATCTGTATTATCTGTTTCAACTGTATTATAGCATACAGAATATTCATTGTCAAGCCCTTTTCAAAAACTTTTTATAAATAAGGGATTTGTGGGAAAAAATCACCCGTCGAGGCACTCTCGACGGGTGAATATTCATTTTGCTATTCATTTGATAGATATCAACTATATCCGCGAGTGTAACGCTGTTTTTGCGTTAGCGGTATTTTCGCGGCTTTTACGGGTTCGATCAAGGATCAATCGAGCTGATCGATCGAGGTCACTACGACCACCTTGACCGTTTTTTGAGCTACATTACCAGTCGCATCGGCAGCGGTTATCGTGAGAGTGTGCTCTCCCTCGGCAAGTCTCCCGCGGTTATCGAGCGCGCCGTTCGACCAAGTCAATTCGACCTCCACCTCGCCGTCGGTATCATCAGTAGCAGAAATGTTAAGCTGACATCTCATGCCGACAAGTGCGCTGATGGTCTCGGCGGTCCAGTCGATCTCGGGAGCCGTTACATCCTTCGCACCTACGTTGACGGTCAGGGTGATCTCCGAATGGTTCCCTGCCGTGTCGGTCGCCCTTACAGTGCAGGTGTGCGTTCCCACTGCCAAAAGTCCGTTTTCGTCAAGCGCACCGTCCGACCAGATATATTCGGGAGTGATCGCTCTCTCCTCGTATTCGTCCCAAACGGTGAGGTCAAGCTCAAGGCTCTTGCCCTCGGTGGTGCTGATCGCACTCTCGCCGTTATAAGTAATAACGGGGGCAACAGTGTCTGCTTCCTTCATATTGAAGGTTATGCTATCAATATAGACTGTGGTGCTTTCGCTATCTGTGAAGCGGAAACCGAAATTGACGGGCTTGAAATATCCGTTCTCGTCGGCAAAGTCATTCATCGTGCAACCCGAACAGAAATTGTCTCCGTCCTTGGTAAGAGTAACGTCGATCCATTCCTCTTTTGCCGACGGCTCCACTCTTGCGATCCAAGAATAGCCTGCGTCATCGGTAATACGGACCTCTCTGACGTTAGCCGTGCAATAGACTCTGAATGTGATCGACTCGATCGCGTTGACTACGATCTTCTGCTCACTAAGATCAAGAGTAATTCCTACGGAGACTCCTCTCGTGATCGCAAGAACGTAGCCCGAATAGCCCTCGGGAACACCTGCCGCCGCTGCCTCGTCTGAGGTCATCATATTGAACTCGTTGGCTTCATAACCGGTAACACCCTCGACCTCTTCGCCGTAGGGGATCTCGTCCTTGCCTACTCCGTCCTCAAACGATGCGGCATAGATCGAAACAGAAGAAAGAAGCAGTGAAAGAACAACAATAGTTGCAACAACTATTCTTTTCATATTTACTGTGCCTCCTCGAGAAGAATGTCGCGGATCGCCTGTATCTCCTCTGCGGTTATTCCGCAGGAGAGCAGATAGTTCTCGACCTTTTCGGCAAAGGAGTCACCCTCGTAAGAGGTATTCAGATAATTATAGGTTGCCTGAATATTGTTTCTGATCGCTTCTATACTTGCATTGTCGAGCGTTCCCGTTACCGAGAAGATCGAAAGCTCGTAATCCATCATAATATCGTTCTTGCCCACTCCCATAAGTCCCTGAAGCAGCAACACGATAGTTCCCGTACGGTCGCGTCCGAGCGAGCAATGGATATATACGGGATAATTTGCGGGATCGGTGAAAACTCTTATTTCATCGGCAATTATCTCTTTGCCCTTTTTGTTGCTTATTCCCTTGTCTCCGACATAATATCTTCCATCAAGGTTGATATACTTTACGTCGTCTCCAAGAGGAGATTTAACGCCCGCGCCACCTTCTCCTGTGGTACGCAGGTCAAGGTCGGTCTTTATTCCGAGAACATCGTGGAAGGTCACAATGCCGTTTTCGGTGATTCCCTCAAGCTTACCGCCGCGGTAGATCATTCCCTGCTTCATTCGTCCGCCGTCGAGCGTGTCAAGTCCGCCTGCATCTCTGGTATTGCTGACGCCCTCTACCTCGATAGTTCTGGGGCTCTTGGCAGTTCTGAAGCTATGTACCGAGCTTCTGACAGTTTCCTCGGCGCTCACTGCGTCGATCTGCCAATAATAAGTCTTGCCCGTAAAGAGAGTGGATATAGAGAGCTTGTTTTCATTTACAAGATAGCTCTCCACCTCGGACATATTCTTATCGGTAGACAGATATACTCTGTAATAATCTGCTCCCTCGATTTCTTCCCATTCAAAATCAACGGGGACGGGATAGTATATATCTGCGTGCTGATAAAACTCGCTGGAGTCGGTCTTTTTCCAGTTGAAATTATCCCACCAGCCGTATACGTCCTCGTTTGCGAGAACGAGCTTGGAATTATCCTCGGGAGATATCACGGCAATATCCTTGGCAGTCTCCTCGGTGGTCTCTTCGGTGGTCTCGCCGCTTGTCGCACCTGCTGTGGTGGTCTCTTCGTTGGTCGTTGCTTGAGTGGTCATGTCGGTCTCCTCTCCTTGTCCTTTGTCACAAGCTGCAAATGAAAGCAGCATCGCTGCGGTCAAGATAAAAATGAGTAATTTTTTCATGTTTTTTCCTTTCAAAAGATCTTAATTCAGGGATACGGGAATCATTGCTTCAGCGTCATTTCGCCGTACGACGGCAGCGGCCAGATCTTTGAAGGGACTATTCCCTCCATTTCGTCAACGACTCGTCTGAGCTCGGTCATAAGCGGTATGACGGTCTCTTTATAAGCCATAGCCGACTCGGCGTAATGCTTTTTATGTGTGCGCTCGCGATCTGCCGTCATTGCCGCTATTTTCAGCTTTTCGGCAAGATCGTAAGCTCTTGCGTTAAGATCTGACAGCTTACGGATTATCGTCTTTTCAAGAATTGCTCCGTTGCCCGTCTCAAAGATCTTCATTTTGTTCTTGGCGATTTCGGCAAGCTCTCCTACGTACTCCTCGACTGCGGGGATTATCTTCTTGTTGGCGATATCGACCATAGTCTTCGCCTCGATGTCTATGACCTTGGAGTAGTTTTCGAAATATATCTCTTCTCTTGCGTGGAGCTCGACCTCACTCATTACGCCGAATTCTGTAAAGAGCTTGACGTTCTTCTCTGCTGTCAGACACGAGAAGGAGTCCACGCTCGTTTTCATATTGAGCAGACCGCGGCGCTCGGCTTCCTCGGGCCAAGCCGACGAATATCCGTTGCCGTTGAAGATTATTCTGTGGTGAGCTTTAAAGGTTTCTTTTATCAGCGCTCTTGCCGCGCTCTCGATGTCCTTCGCGCCTTCAAGCTTGTCGGCTAAGTCCTTGAAGGATTTCGCGACCGCCGTATTTATCACAATATTGGACATCGCGATATTCTGCGACGAGCCGACCATTCTGAACTCGAATTTATTACCCGTGAATGCGAACGGAGAGGTTCTGTTTCTGTCTGTCGAGTCGTAACGGAAGGTAGGAACGCTGGGAACTCCGAGATCCATCGTCTTCTTGCCCTTGCTCAAGTAGTCGGTATCGCCCACGATGGCATCGATAAGCTCTTCGAGCTCGTCGCCAAGGAACATTGAGACGATAGCGGGAGGCGCTTCATTGGCTCCGAGTCGGTGATCGTTGCCCGGGGTCGCGACCGACAATCTGAGCAGATCCTGATAGTCGTCAACTGCCGCGATAACTGCCGCCAAGAAAAGCAAGAACTGTGTGTTTGCCGAGGGGTTTTTGCCCGCAGACAGAAGATTTTTGCCCGTATCGGTGCCGATAGACCAGTTATTGTGCTTGCCCGAGCCGTTTATTCCCGCATAGGGCTTTTCGTGGAGCAAGGCAACGAGCCCGTGGCGCTCCGCGACCGTTTTCATAGTCTCCATGATTATGAGGTTCTGGTCAACGGCAACGTTCGTGTTTGCATAGATAGGCGCAAGCTCGTGCTGCGAGGGTGCGACCTCGTTGTGCTTTGTCTTGGAATTGATACCAAGCTTCCAAAGCTCTCGGTCAAGATCCTCCATATACGCGCCGATCTTGGTCTTAAGGTGACCGTAGTAATGGTCCTCAAGCTGCTGACCCTTGGGTGCGGGCGCGCCGAAGAGCGTTCTGCCCGTATAAAGCAGGTCGTCGCGTTTATCGTAATATTCTTTGTTTATAAGGAAATATTCCTGCTCCGCGCCGACCGAGGTATTGACTCTGGTTGCGGTCGTGTCGCCAAAGAGGGCAAGTATTCGCAAAGCCTGCTCGCTTATAGCGTCCATAGAGCGCAGAAGCGGCGTTTTGGTGTCGAGTGCATCTCCCGTATAAGAGCAGAATACCGTGGGAATATAAAGCGTTCCGTCCTTTATGAAGGCGTACGACGAGGGATCCCACGCGGTGTATCCTCTCGCGTTACAGGTCTCGCGCAAGCCACCCGACGGGAAGGACGACGCGTCCGATTCTCCCTTTATCAGCTCCTTGCCCGAAAACTCCATAACGACCTTGTCCCCACCGATGGGGGAGATGAAAGAATCGTGCTTTTCAGCAGTAACGCTGGTCAGCGGCTGGAACCAATGAGTATAGTGGGTCGCGCCCTTTTCGGTCGCCCAGTCCTTCATAGCGTTTGCTACGACGTTGGCGATCGAAACGTCTATCATTTTTCCTGTTTTGATCGTTTCGGTAAGAGATTTGTATACGTCCTTGGGTAATCTCTGACGCATGACGGCGTCGTTGAAGACCATACAGCCGTATATTTCGGGGATATTTGTCATTTTCTCAACTCCTTAAGAGTATAATCACAATAATTATACACCTATAGGGGAATTTTGTCAAGTGGGGTGCTTGCTTTTTCAAGCAAAACACCCCACTGTAACACTTTAATTATGATCAAATAAGTTTATCAATGCTTACTTCGAATATTTCAGCAAATGCCTTCAACTCGATATCCGTAACAAATCTTTTTCCACACTCTATTCTCTGTATAGCATTCTTATCCACATCTATGCCGATAAGCTGCATTTTATCCGCAAGCCCTCTTTGAGAAAGCTTTGTAGGATAAGATAATCTTAAATTACGAATATTTTCGCCGCACAGATTGTTTTTCCTGCCGTTTTTATTTTTGAACATTTTTGCCTCCGTTTGACATTTAGTGATTGACAAATCTATTATATTGTGTTATAATGTACAATATGACATTCACCAAGTGTCAGCCCAACGAAATTCTTGATCAAAGCAAAAACAAATATGATTTACATAAAAAAGCACGAGCAAGCTAAAAGCTTACTCATGCTTCCCTTTCTAACATTATCCCACGACCACCACCGAAACAGAAATGTCGTCTCTTTCTCTGTCGGGGGCGAGATTTTTGACCGCTTCATTCAAAAGCTCGTCACGGAGTCGCTCGCAAAGCTCCTCACCGACCGACACGGTCCTTTTGCCCTTTGACATATAGTTGCAAAGATACTCAACAAGCCACGTACAATCCTCGCTGTCGGGACAACAGCCGTCGCTCATCATAATTATGATGTCTCCTGCTTTGGTGTCGAATTTGGTTATTCTGGCATCAGCGTTTTTGATGATACCCATAGGCATCGTCCGCGAGCTTATCTTGTAAACCGTGCCGTCTCTTGCTATATAGGTCGGCGCCGCGCCGCTTTTGACGAACGCCGCAGTCCCACTCATCAGATCAAGCTCGAGCAGATCGACGGTTGCCGAGCATTCCCTGCCGCAGCCCATATTCTCGGATCTTATCACGTTATTGAGCATTCGGAGAGTTATATCCGCGCGGTTGCCCGCAGAAAGCATCTTCTGCATAAACATCGCACACACACCCGACGTATATGCCGCCTCGGGTCCGCTTCCCATTCCGTCGCTGACCAGCGAATAAAAATACGAATTGTCGGTTACGAACGCGTCGGTCATATCTCCGCAGGTCTCGTCCTCGTCGTCCTCTATCGGATCGGGGATCGGAACGTCCTCGGGGTCGCTCGACGTCCATTTTCTGCCCGATCTCGACAGTCTTCCGTGCGAGCAGGTCGCCTTGACCGTCGGACGAGAGTGCAGAAGCATTACCGCCCCATCCCGTCCGACCTCGATCACGGGATCGGATAGGTCTGCGCCGATTATGCTGCTGATCCGCTTGCTTATCTCCGACGCTCTCTGTGCGCTCAGCTTGTCCGATTGCGACACTCCCTTTGCCACAACGTGCTTACATCGTTTGCCATAAACAACGACCCCTCCCACGCGAAACCCTTCGGAATAAAGATACTCAAACACCTTTTTTCCTGCGTCGAGGTCGCACTCGTATTCCTCGGAATCACTGCCCAGCGCATCCTTAAGTATCGCGGTTATATCGTCGTAATTCGCTGCAAAAAAGTTTGCTTTTCCGCCGTTGATCATCTTTTGAGTCGTTTCGGATACGGTTGAATTGACCTCGTCTATGAGTTTTTCGCATCTAACGCACTCCGACACGAATTTTTCGGATAGATCACTTGCTCCTACAGTTCCCTTTGTATGTAAAGCCGAGGTTACCCGTCTGACCGCTTCGAGCGTATCCGAATAGTCCGCGCCCCAGCAACGATCTCGATTCCTGCACCCCTCGCACACCTTTTCAAACGCCGAGTCGGTTATTTGTCTTATGCCGAGGACATCGGGGCGACGGAAACGGTCGCTCAATTTATAAAAGGTCTCCGAAAGCGACGAAAAGGTGGCTTCAAGCGTCGATAATCTGTCCTTTACCGCAGCGTTTTTTGTCTTTTCCGTAACCGCCTCAGCAAAATATAATCCTCCCGCCACCTCGGCGCGAGCGTAAGGTGCGTTCATCATCTCACGATACTTGTCGACAAGCATATAGATCGGGATCGCCAGAAGCATTGGAGGCAACACGCGTATCAGTCCCTGTTCCCCACCAATATAATAGCACCAGACTACAATGAGTCCGCAGACCGCCGCGACCCCCGCATTCCGTTTTACCGCCGACACGATGCAGAAAAGTGCCGCAGAAAGCACGAGCAATATTATATACGTTGCATCAAAGGCAACTCCGCACAGAAGGGCGGCGGCTATTCCAAAAAATATTCCCTTATCTGCGGCAACGCAGAGTGTCAAAAGCATTGCCAAAAACGGCGCCATCGGCATTCCAAGTACCGTTTTGTCCGCAGACGCGAGAACCGACAACAAAATAATAGCTCCTATTGAAACGTAGGCATACCACTCCTTTTTGTATCTCTCCTCGCCCAACACTCCGCCGAAAACAAGGGTGGCCAGGGGCGGCAAAAATATCAGGGTCAGCATTCCGCACAAGCTGTAAAAGGAGAAGTCATCGCGCAACACCAAAAACACGCCGCCGATCGCGCCGCCCAGTGCCGCGCACAGCATTTTTACGTGTAATTTTTCTGAAAAAAGACCGCCAAATCCTACGTCGTCCATAGGCTCGTCCTTTTTGTTCTCTTTTGCGCCGTATTTTATGATCTCTCTACTCTGATCGCTCTTGCTACCGATGGTCTCGGAGAATACCATCGGCAAAAGCGTTGAGAGCATTCTTATCAGCAGGACCGCGATGCAAATATATCCATATACCGTCGGCATGCCTCCGATCACCGCCGCCAAAAGCCCCACCGCAACTGCCGACAGATGCTTTTTTGACGAGCAAGCGAGTGCGATCCCAAGCGGATAGGTGCCAAAAAACAGCTTTGCTCCGCCGAGCAGATACGACAGCGCCGCTGTAAGAAAAAAAGATACCAAAGTATGTAATCGCCGTCTTACCTCTATCTCATCTTTCCCCGTCAGGCGCTCCCGCATTTCCTCGCGGCGCCTTTTGAAAAAGCCTTCTTCATTTTTGCTTTTTTCTCTTTCAAATTTTTCGTCCTTTTGCATTGTTAACCCCATTCCGCAACATACCGTCACATTTTGTCCCTTTCGGGACAAGATTTTCGCAATTTGCACGACGATCCTTTCGATACGAGTCGTATTCGTCGCGTATTTATATTATAATACGGCTCGTGCGCGCAACAGGTCGGTTTTTGGAGCGCGTTTTTTTGCTATGTTTGTCGCATTGGGTTGCTTTGGGGTGCAGTTTGGGATTATTTATCGAAAGGAACGTGGTTTTTTGAAATGTTTTCGCAATTTTGGCGGAGTTGTGTCGAACGATTTTTGAAAAAAATTGTAAATTCCCGAAAAGTCTTGGTGAAATAAAATTTTTTTATTTTTTCGAAAAATCTATTTACAAATACGAACACTTGTGCTATAATTATGTCATATTAACGAGAAAGGAGCTCCTTATGAGTGTGAATGATTCGGATTTGGGAATAATGACGGTCTGTTTTACGGGTCATCGCAGTATCCCTAAGGAATGCGCTTTTGTGCTTCCCGGATTGCTGAAGCGCGAGATCGAAAAGCTCATTGCCAGAGGAGCTCGCAAATTCCGCGCGGGTGGTGCAATCGGGTTTGATACCGTGGCGGCGCTTTGCGTTCTCGAATTGAAAGAGAAATACCCTCAGATAGAGCTTGACTTGATCCTTCCCTGCAAGGATCAGACGAGGGGCTGGAACGAGCTCAGCGTCAAGACCTACGAATATATAATCGCTTCAGCAGATCGCGTGGAATACGTTTCCGAGCATTTTACGTCCTGGTGCATGCACGAGCGCAACCGCAGGCTCGTAAGGGGCAGTCAGGTCTGCGTTGCCTACCTCGCTCACAGCGGCGGCGGAACGGCATATACCTATGCTTTTGCGCTTGAAAACGGGCTTGAGGTCATAAACGTTTACGAGCTTTTAAAAGAATAAAATCAAATTTTGATAAGCCGCAGGTTTTCTTCATCCGGCAAAACGATCCCACCGCGTAAAAGCGCGGTGGGATCGTTTTATTTTGTTTTTGATTCCCTCACGCTGACCTCGCCGCTTTGGATGACGATCGGGTCGTTTTGTCCGTCGGGCAGGAGCAAAAGTCCGCCGTTGTCGTCGACACCGACCACCTTGCCGCTTCCCGTTCTTTCGCCTCCGACTATAAGGTCGACGGTTTTGCCTGCGAGCATAAAGCGGTCGCGGTATGATGTCATATAGGATCTGTCTTTTGGATTTTCGGCGCAAGTGAGCAAGCCGTCGGTGATTTTTGCGATCAGAAGGCTCTCTCGTCCGTCGAGGTCACCTATCGAGGACGCTATGCTTTGTATTTCTTCGGGAAAATCAGAAGCACCCGTATTTATTCCGATACCGACGATCACTGCGGTACGCTCGCCGACAGATACTGCCTCGGCAAGTATGCCCGCGACCTTTCCGTGATCGTTATAGATATCGTTGACCCATTTTATTTTCATCGGCGCTCCGACGACAGATTCAATCGCATCTGCGACAACTGCTGCCGCGGCGGTGGTTATCGAAACAGCATCGGACAAGGGATCAGAGATAACGTAAACAAGGCTCATATAAATGCCGCCGAGGTCGCTGACAAATCTTCTGCCCATTCTGCCTCTGCCCAAGATCTGTTTCTTGGCTATAAGAAGGGTCGGGGTAAAGCTATCTTGGCTGTCGTGTGACAGAGCCATTCGCTTAGCCTCGGAATTTGTGGAGTCGATAACTTCGAAAATCTTTATATTTAAATTTTCGTGCTTCAGGTGCGCTTTTATCATATGCTCACTTATCATTTGCAACCTCCTTTCTTTATCTGATCGATTTGCCGTTTTTGTTTACATTATTATACGATAAATTTGTCTTTGTGTCAAGAAAAAGACCAAATAACGAAAAAGTTTTCAATTTAGACTTGAATTTGTTATCAAAATAGGTTATTATATAGGATAGTGTGCAAAATTACGTACAGAAAGGTTATAAAAATGAAGTTTACAAAATTATTGGCAATTATTCTTGCTGCCTTGACTTGCATCAGCGTTTTTGCGGCGTGCCACAACAAGGGCGGCTCCGAGGAGGAGACCACGGCAACGGGTGAGGTTGAAAGATTTGATTATTTTTCGGCTAAGATGAGCGATTACGTTACTATTGACAGCGCACTCTACAAAGGCGCGAGCGTTACCGTAAGCTCTGAATTTTTGGTTGACGATGCCGCGGTAGACAAGTACATCAAGACCTCGCTCTACAAATACAGAAAAGTACAGAACGATGCCGCCGAGGTTACCGACCAGCCCATCGAATACGGTGACACGGCGTTCATCTATTACAGAGGCGTTATGGACGGCGAGGAGTTCGAGGGCGGCTCTAACTTCGACGACGCAAAGCCTTACGAGCTCGGTATCGGCTCGGGCAAATTCATCACGGGATTTGAGGACGGTCTTATCGGCATAATCCCCTCGGAGACCTCCAAGGAAAATCCTTACGCGCTTGAGCTTACCTTCCCCGAAAATTATACCGCCGAGCTTGCGGGCAAGGACGTTACCTTCTACGTTTGGGTCGTTTACACGGTAGAATACGCTCTTCCCGAGCTTACGAGCGATTTTATTACCTCGACGCTCAAATTCAAAACCGACGAGGAGGACGTGGTTGCCGCTTACAAGCAGAACGTCAAGGAGGGTCTTGAGCAGTACAGAGACGCCGCAGTAAAGAACGAGATCTGGGAAGATCTGCTTGACAAGGCGGTGCTTATCAAGTACCCCCAGACCGAAGTGCAGTATTTCTACGACTCCTACGTTGAGCAATACGAATATTACAAGTCCTACTACGAGAATTACGGATACTCTTTCGCGTCGTTTGATGATTTCGTTATTCAATATCTTGGTCTGGAGGACGGTGCAGATTGGAAGGAGGAGACCCTTGCAAACAGTCAGCTCGACGTTCTGCAGAATCTGGTCTCCCACGCTATCGCTCAGCAGGAAGGTATCGAGGTGACCCACGAGGATCGTCAGGATGCTATCGATTACTATATGGAGTATTACGAGTACTACGGCCAGACCATAACGGAAGAAGAGCTGATCGAGGCTGTCGGCGAGCGCCTTCTCAACGAATACGCTCTCTTTGAAAAGGTCAACGCATACCTCGTTGACAACTGCGTTATCTCTTACGAGGATTGATAATTTTATAATTATAAAAATCCCGTGTCGTGAAAACGGCACGGGATCTTTGCTTCGTTATTTGTTTATTATTGGTTGCCAAGCGCCTTGACGATATCTCCGTACATATAGAGCGAGCCGAGGCAGATTATAGGTCTGCCGTTCTTTTTTGCCCACGATAATGCTGATCTAACTGCGTCGGTCACCGAGGCGCAGGCAGTGGAATTCACACCGAGCGAGGCGAAAACGCGGGCATAGTCCTCGGCGGGCAGAGCTCTTGGGTTATCGGGAGTCAAGCAGAAAACGTCTGAGGCAACCTCGGACATTCTGCTTGCCATATATTTATAGTCTTTATCTGCCATAACGCCCGTTATTATTCCGACCTTTTCGTTCGGAAAATAGCGCTTGACACTCTCTATCGCGCCGTCGATGCCCTCGGGATTATGTCCTCCGTCGGCTATGATCAGAGGATCTTTATTTATCACTTCAAATCTTGCGTGCCACACGGTGCTTGCAAGTCCCTTTCGGATCGCGCTGTCGGATATCTCTATTCCCTGCGCTCGAAGAAGATCTATCGCGGCCAGCACGTTCGTTGCGTTGATGGGCTGATAGCTGCCAAGCAGGGAAAGCGAAAGATCCTTTCCGTCTTTATAATCAAAGGTCGTGCCCTCAAGGGTCATTTCTTTTATTTTAAGCGTGGATCGGTCGACGACCGTCACGGAAGCGTTGAGCTTTTCCGCCTGCTCTTTTATGATCTTATAAGCACCCTCGTGCGATCCGCACCAGAGCACCGGTACTTCGCGCTTTATTATCCCCGCCTTCTCTGCAGCGATCTTCTCGTGGGTATTGCCAAGTATCGAGGTATGGTCGAGCGCAATTCCCGTGATTACGGAAAGCAGAGGAGTTTTGATGATATTCGTGGCGTCAAGTCTGCCGCCAAGTCCGCATTCGAGCACAACAAAGTCGCATTTTTTGTTTGCGAAATGCAAAAAGGCGAGCGCGGTGATAAGCTCAAACTCGGTTGGCTTATCCTCCATTTTGTCGGCTATCGGTTTTATTTTTTCAACAAGCTCGCAGAGCTCTCGCTCGGTTATATTCTCGCCGTCAACTCGCATTCTTTCGCCAAACTCCATAATATACGGAGACGTGAAAAGTCCGACTCGGTAGCCCTGCGCGCGCAGAATTGAATCGAGCATCGCGCAAAACGAGCCCTTGCCGTTCGTGCCCGCGACGTGAATGAATTTCAGGCTATCCTGTGGGTCTCCGAGCGCCGAGCAGAGCGCTGTTACTCGCTCAAGTCCCGGATTGCAAAACGTCCAGTTGACAGAGTGGATATATTCTATGGCTTCGTTGTAGTTCATATTATACGTCTACCTTTCCGTCGATGAGCTTTTTTGCCGCGGAGTTATGGCGCATTGCGCAGATCAGTATGATCTCAATCGGCGCGATCACAAAATACATCGGCACTCTCCAAAGCACTGCCCAGCCGTAAAAGGCGAAAAGTCCGATCGGTTTGATGATCATTGATCCGACTGCGTGTGCTGCGAGACTTGAAAATACTATTCTCGCGTTTGTCTTTTTCTTAAAAACGTAGCGAGATAAAAGTCCCGAGATCATTCCTACCGCCGTTGCGCCAAGCGTTACCGCGATATTTATCGGGTAGGTCTGAGGCGACAGAAAATAGCTGATAATATCGGTCGCCGCGCCGACAACTCCGCCGACGAGGGGGCCAAACATTATGCCCGCGAGCAATATCGGCAGATTTTCAAACGTGATCCTGTAAAGTCCCTCTCCGAAATTGAGAAAGCTTTTGCAAAAGATGCCGATAACCACGCTCATAGCGGTCAGCATTGCCGCCATTGTCATCACTTTCAGACTTCCGAACAGTGAAATTTTGGTGCTCTTTTTGTTTTTTTGCATAAAAAATCTCCTTTCCTCACAGCATAGGGCAGGAAAGGAGAATTATCCTTATATGGTGCCTATGAAGCGGGATGCAAAGCCCTGACCGCAACTAAGACCTCTCCAACCGCCTTTTACAACGATGGGAAGCCCTGCCGATTTGCTTGCAAATCGAGCGACTTCATCCGCGCAAGCGGATGAATGTCTGTTTTCGTCCGACCGGCAACTCCCCGTCCCGTCGGCACTTAACGCCAAAGCTTTTACTCTTCTTTTGTATTTTAAGGCTCTCGCCTTGGTTATATTATAGCACCTTGTCGGCGTTTGTCAAGCAGTGTGTCAAAATTAACAAAAAAATATTTTAAAATTCGGCTTTTTAACCATTGTTTATATCCTTATTGAATGCTATAATTATATTACCGCTTATTTTTACTATTAAGGACGGCAAAAATGGTATTTTCGAGTTTATTCTTCGTGTTTTTCTTTCTCACGGTCTGTTACGGCTGTTATTTTTTAGGTCGGACGACAAGATCACGTAATATTATACTGCTTGTATCCTCGCTCATATTTTATGCCTGGGGCGGCCCTGCGCTCGTACTTTTGCTCTGCCTTATGGTCTTCGTCTGCTGGGCGGGTGCTATACTGATATCGCAGACCTACAATCAAAGAACAAAGGGCGCACTTTGTGCCATTACCTGCGCGATCTGCCTTGCGATACTTGTGTTTTACAAATACACGGGCTTCTTCTTGTCGACTGCATACTCAATCTTCGGGATCGACGCAAGTATTCCTTCTATCGCGCTTCCCATCGGTATCTCGTTCTACACCTTCCAGCTGATATCCTACGTCATCGACGTGCGTCGCGGTGAAGTCGAGGCACAGGAAAAATACTGGCTCTTGCTTCTCTACGCTTCCCTTTTCCATCAGTGCATCGCGGGCCCTATAGTTCGCTATGCCGACGTAAATTTCGACATTGAAAACCGCGTTA